>NZ_CBFFRK010000091.1:0-17069 GCF_965644245.1 Erwinia sp. V71 | reverse complement strand
GTTCCGGCAGCCTTCAGTGGTCTTTGCAGAGTTAAGACAGGCGGCTTAGCGTTGCACTTCGAACTTGAATCCGCCCATTAACCATTTTAGTGCAAGGCTGTGAGCAACGGCACTACAACGGTACTACAGCGGGACAGCGCCACAAACTGGCGCGGTGATATTGGGTGGGCAAAAAAAATATCGGCCAATAAAAAGAGGGATATATTGCAGAAATAAAACCACATTCTCAGAGGAAATTAAATTTGAGCAAAAATGAGAATCAATTGCATTCAACAACTGAATTAATTCTATTTAATAACAACATGATAAAATTCACTTTTTTTTCCAAAAAACATACCGCTTTTATATTTCCTGATGCATAATTCAATTTATCAACACTAACTATAAATCCCACCATTACATTTAATGGAGCTGCTATGCTGACTAAAGATATGATCGCAAAGCTGAATGATCAGCTTAACCTGGAGTTTTTCTCAGCCAACCTGTATCTGCAAATGAGCGCCTGGTGTAGCGATAAAGGCTTCGAAGGCGCCACCGTGTTTTTCAAAGGCCATTCGCGCGAAGAGATGCAGCATATGCAGCGCCTGTTCGACTATTTATCTGACACTGGCGCGCTGCCTGTACTCGGCGCGATTGCCGCACCACCGGTTGCGTTTAACTCATTAAACGAAGTGTTAGAGCAGGCGTATGAGCATGAAAAGCTGATCACCCAGAAAATTAACGAACTGGCGGATCACGCGATCACTTCAAAAGATTTCTCTACCTTTCAGTTCCTGCAGTGGTATGTCGCCGAGCAGCATGAAGAAGAGAAGCTGTTCAAATCAGTGCTGGATAAACTGGCGATTGTCGGTAACAGCGGTGAAGCCCTGTTCTTTATCGATAAAGATCTGGCAAAAATGGGTAGTGATACTCACGGCCCGGCGGCCTGATAGCAAAGGCCGGGCAATGTCCGGCCGCTTTTACTGTTGAGCAAATCAGTCGTTATTCAGCGCCTTTTTACGCGTCTCTGCTGGCTGTGGCTTGCCAAACAGATAACCCTGGAACAAGGTACAACCCTCTGCGCGTAACTGTTCAAACTGCGCATCACTCTCCCCCCCTTCCGCCGTAATCTGAATATCCAGACTGCGACTCATGCCGGTAATGGCGCGAATAATCGCCATCGCCTCGCGACTTTCATGCATATCGTTAATAAACGACTTATCAATTTTGATCTTGTCAAACGGGAATGAACGCAGATAGCTGAGCGATGAGTAACCGGTACCAAAATCGTCCAGCGCAATCAGCACGCCAATGGTTTTCAGCTTGCGCAGCGTCTGCAGATTGCCATGGGCATCATCCAGCAATACCGATTCGGTAATTTCCAGTTCGAGGCGATGCGGATCCAGCCCGGACTCTTTCAGCGCGGATTCAATCACCGACACCAGCATGCTGTTTTTAAACTGCAGTGGCGACAGGTTGACAGAAACCGTCTGCTGCTGCGGCCACTGAGTGGCTTCACGACAGGCTTCATACAGCGCAAACGCACCGAGGCTGTGGATCAGACCGGTCTCTTCCGCAATCGGAATAAAGTCACTCGGCATAATGACGCCATGGGTCGGATGGTGCCAGCGCATCAGCGCTTCATAACCAATAATCTCGCGGTGCTCGCCGTTGGTAATCGGCTGATAGTAAAGCTTCAGCTGCCCGCTGGTGATCGCATCACGCAGGTCGTTTTCCACAATACGACGACGACGCGCCAGTGCATCCAGTTCCAGCGTGAAGTTTTCAAAGCGGTTACGTCCGTTGCGTTTCGCCTCATACAACGCCATATCCGCGCCACGCAGCAGCTGCTCCGGCGACGTGGAATGATCACTCGCCAGCGCAATACCGATACTCAGGCCAACCGCCAGATTATTACCTTCCACGTTAATCGGCGGACGCATAATATCAATCAGCCGCGTCGCGACGGCTTCCGCCTCTTCCTGACTGGTCAGGCCTGGCAGGACGATGGCAAACTCATCGCCGCCAATACGCGCCAGCGTATCCTCTTCACGCAAGGTATTGCGCAGACGTTTTGCCACCGCACGCAGCAGCTCGTCGCCAATCTGGTGGCCGAGAGCGTCATTGACGTTTTTAAAATTGTCCAAATCCAGGCACAGCGTCCCGGTCATTTTCCCCATATCCGCATCTTCGCGCAGGGCATCATTGATACGCTGGCGGAACAGAATCCGGTTCGGCAGGCTGGTCAGATTATCGTGATGCGCCATATGGTGAATGCGCGCATCCGCTTCACGCTGGTCCGTCACATCTTCGGCAATCAGAATCAGGTAGTGCTTGCGGGCATCATTGCCGCGCGCCACCAGCGCCCGGGTATGCAGAATGCGCGTACCGCTGGCAGTGGTCAGCAGCTGCTCACTGGTATGCACGCCCTCCGAGCGCAATGCCTCATCCGACAGATTATTAAAATAATCACTCAGCTCCGGCGTCATGCACTCATACGGTTTTTTACCCTGCATGCGGCCCTTGCTGCTGCCCAGCAGTGTTTCCGCTTTCTGGTTAACCAGCAGGATCTCACGCGAGATGGCATCCTCAACAATCACGCAGGACGGAATATTGGTGATAATGGTGTCGAGAAACTTCGACAGTGCATCCATCGCGGTGCTGTGCGCTTCCGCCAGATCACGGGCACGCAGAATCTGCTGCTCATACTCACGGCGCTCGGTGACATCACGGGTAATTTTGGCGTAGCCAATCAGTTTCCGGCTATCGTCGTAGATGGCATCAATTACCACATGCGCCCAGAAGGCGCTGCCATCTTTGCGATAGCGCCAGCCTTCATCTTCAAAACGCCCGGTTTGCTGGGCAATCGACAGATTGTGTTCCGGCAGCTTATTGGCGCGATCCTGCGCACTGTAAAATACCGAGAAGTGGCGACCAACAATTTCGTCCGCCACATAACCTTTGGCGCGCTGTGCGCCGCTGTTCCAGTTCACCACCCTGCCCTGCGGGTCGAGCATATAGATGGCGTAATCCGTTACCCCTTCCACCAGCAAGCGGAACTTTTGCTCGTTCTCGCTCTGTTCGCGCTGGATACGACGCTGCTCGGTGCAGTCGCGGGTGATTTTGGCGTAACCAATCAGTTTGCCATCGTCATCATGGATGGCATCGATTACCACATGCGCCCAGAAGGCGCTGCCATCTTTACGATAGCGCCAGCCTTCATCTTCAAAACGCCCGGTGCGGAATGCCTGCTTCAGATTGTTTTCCGGAATATAGGCCATGCGGTCCTGCACGCTGTAAAACAGCGAGAAGTGCTTACCGACAATTTCATCGGCACGATAGCCTTTGGCGCGCTGCGCGCCCGCATTCCAGTTGGCGACAGAGCCATCCGGTTTCAGCATATAAATGGCGTAATCGACTACGTTTTGCACCAGCAGTCGATACATCACATCATCAGAATTCTCATTCATGTTCTTTTCTTACCCGATTACAGCCTGGTTTAACCCCATCCCAGGCCCAGGTTTAGATGATAGCGAATTTGTCAATCAGCAATAAACTGAAATTACAATCTCCACCTGCGCCACTCCGCAAACGCCGGTGTCCTGCAGGCATTATCGGCAGCGCCAGAAAAAGGTTCACAGAGGCGTAAGCGCTTTACACTCCACGGGTTTTGGCATAGGGTCAGCGGATGAAAATTGATGCCGATATCAGCTTGCGTAAGCTGGAAATTTTTATCGCGTTTATGGCCAACGGCAATATCGCCCGCACCGCTGAAGCGCTGGGGCTCAGCAGCGTCAGCGTGCACCGCGCGCTGCATACGCTGGAAGAGAGCGTACGCTGCCCGCTGTTTATCCATAAAGGCCGTAACCTGCTGCCGCTGCCTGCCGCACAGACGCTGCTTGAGCACAGCCTCGACGCCGTGGATGTGATGGCGCGCGGCATTGATGAAGCGCGCAAAACCGCGGGTGTCGGTCAGGGGCGGATGCGCATCGGCACACTCTATTCGCTGACGCTGGAAACCGTACCGCGGCTGGTGATGGGGATGAAACTGCGCCGTCCCGATCTGGAACTGGAGCTGATGATGGGCTCTAACCAGATGCTGCTGGATAAACTGGAAGAGGGGCAGCTGGATGCGATACTGCTGTCCGTGAATGACAGCCAGATCGATATGCACCGCCATCAGGTGCTGCCGCTGTTTGAAGATGATATTTTCCTCGCCGCACCCGCCAGTTCACAGCTGGATATCCATGCCGAGGCGGATCTGCGCGACTTCCGTCAGCAAAAATTTGTCTCACTGGCTGAAGGGTTCGCCACCTATCACGGTTTTCAGGAAGCCTTTCACGTCGCCGGTTTTGAGCCGGACATCGTGATGCGCGTCAACGATATCTTTTCGATGCTGAGTCTGGTGCAGGCGGGAGTCGGTTTCACGCTGGTGCCGGGACGCATGAAAAAGGTGTATGAGAATTCGCTGCAGCTGATGAAACTGGCCGAGCCGTATCAGATGCGGCAAACCATCGCCATCGTGTTTAACAATAACCGTGAGCATGACCCTAATCTGCTGGCGCTGGTGGCGGAAGGCCGGATGTACAGCCGCGACAGCGGAGTGGGCCATGTCGCGCCGATGCGCTGACGCCCGGCAGAATACGGCTTAGCGCACTCAGGCGCGCAGCCGCTGCGCCAGTTTCAGCGCCAGATCCACGCCGCCCTGCTCCAGCGACAGCGCTTCACCACGACACAGCACTTTGCGTGTCAGCCCCGTCAGCACCGCGCCTGGCGGCATCTCGATCGCCAGCCCGACATCACGTTCATTGGCCGCCGCCATCGCCTCATGCCAGCACACGGTATTGGCCATATTGTACGCCAGGTCCTGCACAATGCGTTCCGGCTGCCAGATGACCCGTCCGGTACTGCCGCTGAGATACGCGGCGCGCGGACGTTTGACGGTCACCGTGCTAAACGCTACGGCCAGCTGTTGCGCGGGTTGCTGTAACAACGCACAGTGCGACGGCACGCTGACCGCCAGTCGCTGCGCTTTCTGCGCCCCAGCCGCCAGCGCGCGCTGCGCGGTTGCCGCCATCGCCTGTTCGCTGCCCGCCACCACCAGTTGCTGTTCGGCATTAATATTGGCCAGATAGCAGTCACCCAGCAGCGGTTCCAGCTGGCTTTGCGTCAGGCCGATAATCGCGGTCAGGCCATACCCCTGCGGATACGCCTGCTCCATCAGTTCACCGCGCAGCGCTACCAGGCGCACGGCATCGCTAAAATCCAGCGCGCCCGCCACCACCGCTGCAGGAAAGGCACCAATCGACAGTCCGCTGACAAAATCGGGCATCAGCTGCTGCGCCGCCAGATGACTCGCCCATGCTACCCCGGCAATCAGCAGGCTCAGCTGTACTGCACGGGTATGTTGTAACGCTGCTGGCGTATCCAGCAGGCGGGCATCTTCACCCAGAATATCGCTGGCCTGCGTCAGCCAGGCTTCGCCCGCAGGCAATTGTTGCAGCATTCCCGGACGCTGTGGTCCCTGGCCGGGAAAGGTAAACAGAACTTTTTTCATCACGCCTCCTGGCTGGAAAACGTCAATATCGCGCGTATGCGCCGGGCTGGCACCACGCTTAGCACGCCTGCCACGGATTATCTGTCAGACGCGGTCCGCAGTCCGTCTTCAGCATCGCTTTGCCATCGCGCAGCCACTCGTTAAGCGCAAAGGCGCCATACGGCGTTTCCACTTGTGTATCGGCTCGGCACGGCAGCGCCGCAAGACACTGGCTCCAGCGCAGCAGCGCTTCAGGTTCCAGCAGCTGTGGCGCGCGGATCAGCAAATCGAGATCGCTGGTGCTGTGCAGCACTGGCACTTCTGTCGCCAGCGCGTAACCGCAGCTGCCGGTAATCCCCCACGACCACGGCCAGGCTTGCTGGGCGATAGCAATCGCTGCCTGCACCGGTTGCTGCGACACAAACGGCGAACGCAACAGCGCGTGCGCATCCGCCAGACTTTCCGGCGTCACCCGACGGCGTATCGCAGCAGCATCCACCCAGCCCGCCGCACGCTGGTCGCGGCGCATGCCACGCACGCCCACCGCGATCAGCCCCTGTGGATGACGGTCACGCCGTACCACCAGTGGCAGTTCCGGCCGCCACTGGCTGCTGACCCAGTCGGGCAGCTCACCCTGCAGAGCGGTGGCGGCATCAAGCCAGATCAGGTCGTGCGGGCGTGGCGTCATAACATTACATTCCTGCGGTCAGAGAGATAAACAGTGGCAGGGTGACAATACAGAGCACCGAGCTAATCAGCAACGTGGCTTCCGCATCCGGCGAGGAGACGCCAAAGCGGTTACCAAACACCACTCCAAAGAAACCGGCTGACAGCGCCACCATCAGAATCGCGGTAATCGCCAGCGAACCGTGCACCCCCAGAATCAGTACCACACCCCAGGCGATAAACGGCTGCACCAGCATGGTCATCACGCTGCCGATAATCACCGCACGGTTAATTTTCAGCTGACGCGCAGAGAGGATCACGCCGGTCAGGAACAGTGCCGCAGCGGTAGCGGCAAGACCCAGCGGTTTCAGGGACGCCAGCAGCAGGTCCGGCATGCGCAAGCCAATCGCCGAGAACACCACACCGAGCAACGGTCCCCAGACAATCGGTTTGGTCACGGAACGCCACATCAGCACCGGCAGCATCGCCAGGCTGGAACCACTGTTGCTGCCTGCCTGTAACGCTTTCTCACGTTCGAGGATCAACAGGCAGAATGGTGTCATCAGCACCGAGCCACAGGCAATCGACACCGCCACGGACAGCGAGGTTGACGGGCCTTCGCCCAGCACGCTGTTCAGGATCGGCAGTCCCAGTGCCGCATAGTTGGGCAGCGCCACGGTCAGCGTCAGCACGGCGGCATCCTGCGGCGTTTTATGCAGGACACGGGTCGAGAAGAAATAGATCGCCGCAAAGGTGATCCACATCGCCAGCGTCAGTACCACCACCAGCGGCCACTGCTGCACAATGCCGCTCCACGGCGTCTGTACGGTGGCGGCAAACAGTGCCGCAGGCAGGGAAAAATCCATCACAAAAATATTCAGCAGCGAGACGTTGCGGTTATCCACCATCTTCGCCTTACCGGCGTAAAAGCCTAACAGCATAATCAGAAAGATTGGAGCAAGGGCATGAACGATTACGTAAGTCATAAAGTCACCTGGAAACAATAAGTTATGATTTAGCACAGGCGCGATGTCGTTATTTTTTTGTCAGCCGTGATGGGACAGGCATCGGCTGATGCCTGTCACCATGACAGCCTGCAGGTCTGTCTTTTAAAGCAATGTGTTACCAGTCCGCACGCATGCGCTCGCGCACCAGCGCGGAACTGCGGCGATTGTCACCACGCAGACGGTGGCGCAGTGTGCGATCACCGCTGCGCGCCCGGCTGACGGCGCTAATCAGCGCGTCGGTCACTACCTGACGGTCGTGATCGGTTGGCTGATCCGGCTGTGGAATATCCAGCAGATTGTCCAGCAGGCCGAGGGTTTGATAGTTGGCGATGTCATAGGCCATTGGGGGTACGGTGGCAGCCAGTTTCTCCAGCGCCTCGACACTGCGCAGGGTGATGCGCGCGGCGGATTCTTTACCCATCGCGTGGATCATCACGCCACTGTCGTTAAAGGCGATCAGCTGGTTGGCCTGATAACCGTGCGCCAGAAACGCACCGGACATCGCTTTGCCGACAATCAGGCCAATCACCGGATGACCGGCCAGACGTGCGTTCGCATACGCGCCCGCTGCGCCCGCCAGCGCCTGGTGGATACCAAACGCCTCTTCACGACGGCCATACGCCTGGCTTGGTACGTCAATCACCGCGACGATCACGCGTTTTTCCGCGCGTTCCGCATCAGCAGCAACGGTTTCGCTGATCACTTTCGCCAGCGTCCAGCCTTCCAGTAAACCGACTTCACCGCCTGCGGCGCGTGGGTAGTGGTTGCTGGCATCCGGCACCACCGCGATAAAGCGCGCGGGCAGGCCACCCAGGCTGCTGTCCACCACCTGTACTGACGGGCACAGGCCTGACAGACGTTCACCACCATTGGTTAACAGTGACAGCCAGCGTTCACCACGACTGATATTCTGGCTCATGCGCGATCCTCCCCGGAAAACAGCTGCTTAATCTGCTCAGCATCCGCCTGTTTACGGGTGTCGAACGCCTGCAAACGCGGCAGGAAATAGTCATAGTTATCAGAGCGGTGTTTCGCCGGTACGCCTTTGGCGATGGCGTCATTGACCGCCTGTTTCACCGCCTGCACGCCATCGCTGACCAGCGCATCCACCAGACCACTCTGGTAACGCACTTCGCCGCCAGTCATGCTCCAGATAAACGGACGATCGCGTGAGTCATACTCATCAATGCCCGCTTCCTGCTCGATAACCTGCGGGCCATTCAGACCCAGACGCGCTTCGCGGGTAACAATCAGATAGCTGCACAGTGCCGCGGCAATCGACATCCCCCCGAAACAACCAACAGTACCGGCAACCACGCCAATCACCGGGGTGTAGCGGCGCAGATCGACAATCGCGGCATGAATATCGGCAATTGCCGCCAGACCGAGGTTGGCTTCCTGCAGACGCACACCGCCGGTTTCCAGACACAACACCGCCTGCGTCGGGATACCGTTACGGTTATCTTCCGCCGCCAGCTCCAGTGCCGCCGCCATTTTCGCGCCGGACACTTCGCCCATACTGCCGCCCTGGAAGGCACCTTCCACGGCGATCACTACCGCAGGCTGGCCGTTGATCGTACCTTTCGCCACCACCATGCCATCATCGGCCTGCGGTACGATGCCCTGGCCGCCTAGCCATGGCGACACGATACCGGCAAACGGATCGAGCAGTTCGCGATAGCTGCCCTGATCCAGCAGCTGACGCGCACGGTCGCGTGCTCTCAGCTCAATAAAACTGCTGTCGTTACGCATCGCTCGCCTCCTCAAATACCTGTTCGATACGGATACGCGCCACACCCGGCGTCGCGCCAAAATCGTGAATAGTCAGGTTGCCGCCCGGCAGGCTGCCGAGGGTGGCTAAGCGGTCAAACAGCGCACGCCAGCGCGCTTCGCTGTTGTCTACCGAAGTGGTGATGGCAACATGCAGCGTACTGTCAGTGTTCGCCACAAACAGCGCTTCCAGATCGCCAGAACCCACCACGCCCGCCAGCGCTTTGCCGTTCAGCGTGCGCGTGGCTGGAAACGATAAGGTGATTTGTTCCATAACGTCCTCATAGATAAATTAATTAACCGTAATGCGGTCGATAAACAGGGTGGCCGCCAGCAGATCGGCGGCACCGCCCGGCGAGGCATTGAGCAGCAGCATGTGGTTATCCAGCCGCGTCAGCGCGCGGCGTCCGGCTAACGTGGCGCAGCCACCCGCCGCCAGTACCTGCTGTGCGCCCTGCTGCATTGCCTGCAAACCGGTCAGCCCGGCACGGGACAACACGCAGGTATCGCTGAGCGAGGTCATAATCGCCATCAGCGCATCCAGCTGTGCGCTGGCTTCGTCCGCGCCGTTGCCACGGCTGTGCCGCAGTTGCGGCAGCGCCAGCTGCACAATGTGCGGGAATCCCTGCTGCGCCTCTTCGCGTGCGCCGGGCACCTGATAACGCTGGCTGGCACGCAGCCCCTTGCTGAAGGATTTCGGTTCGGCGGTGTCCGGCAGTTGCGCCAGTTGTGCCGCGCAGTCCGTCAGTTGTTCAGCACTGACCTCTTCCCCCAGCATCGCCGCCGCAGACACCAGCAGTCCCAGTGCCCAGATGGCACCGCGATGGGTATTTACCCCACCCGTGGCAGCCATCATGCTGGCTTCCCCCTCGCGCCCCAGTTTTCCCACCTGCTGGCGCAGCGCGATATCCACCGTGCGCTGCCAGCTGTGTAACGCCAGCGCGTAAAACGTCGGCGTCAGGCTGTGTGCAGAACGTTCCATCAGCGCCAGGCTGAGATCCTGGTGCGCGCCATTGCCACGCGCATCCACCAGCCCGGGTTTCGGGCTGAGACGGGCTTCATCAATCAGGCAGCCCGTCGCGACCCACGCTAAACGTTGCGCCCCACGTTCCACATCTGTGGCGGAAAAACCAGGTTGTCGTTTCATTACCAGCTCCGGAATTTCGCCGGTGGGTTATACAGGCCGCCCGACCACTCAACCAGATCCGCCACGCTGCCCGCTGCCAGCAGAGAACGGCTGGCTTCGGTGCGACGGATACCGAGATCTTCCGGGAACGCCACTTTGCCTTCGCGACTCAGCTGCGCCACACGGGCGGCATCCACGCCGAGACCGATATCGGTGATCCCGGCAACGGCAGCGACCATCGCGCGGCGCTCTTCCATCGAGTGAGCGCGATAGAGGTAAGCAATCCCCTCTTCGGTCAGCACGTGGGTCACGTCATCGCCATAGATCATCACCGGTGCCAGCGGCATACCGGCGCTTTTCGCCACTTCGACGGCATCGAGTTTTTCGACAAAGGTCGGTTTCACGCCAGCCTGGAAGGTTTCCACCATCTGCACCACCAGCTTACGACCGCGTACCATCGGATCTGGCTGGTCGATCATCGCCAGCCAGGCCGGAGTCGCGTGACGGCGACCGTGCGGGTCATGACCCATATTCGGCGCGCCGCCGAAGCCGGAAAGACGACCACGGGTCACGGTTGAGGAGTTGGCGTAGCCATCAACCTGCAGCGTCGAGCCGATAAACATATCAACCGCGTATTGCCCGGCCAGCTGGCACAGCGCACGGTTGGAACGCATCGAACCATCGGCACCGGTAAAGAACACGTCCGGACGCGCAGCGATGTAATTTTCCATCCCCAGTTCGCTACCGAAGCTGTGCACGCTTTCCACCCAGCCGCTTTCAATCGCCGGGATCAGGGTTGGATGCGGGTTCAGCGCCCAGTGGCGGCAGATTTTGCCTTTCAGACCCAGCTGTTCGCCGTAGGTTGGCAGCAGCAGCTCGATGGCGGCGGTGTTAAAGCCGATACCGTGGTTCAGCGACTGCACCTGATGTTCTGCGTAGATGCCTTTAATCGCCATCATCGCCATCAGGATATGTTCCTGTTTGATCATGCGCGGGTCGCGGGTGAACAGCGGTTCAATAAAGAACGGTTTGTCAGCCACCACCACAAAGTCGACCCATGAACCCGGAATATCGACGCGCGGCAGATCGCACTCGTCATCCACCAGCTCGTTCACCTGGGCAATCACCAGGCCATCGCGGAAGGCGGCGGCTTCCACCAGCGCCGGGGTGTCTTCGGTGCTCGGGCCGGTGTAGAGGTTGCCTTTGCGGTCAGCTTTAAAGCCTGCCACCAGCGCGACGTTAGGAATTAAGTCGACATACAGACGGGCATACAGCTCGATATAGGTGTGGATAGCACCAATCTCTAACAGGCCATCTTCCAGCAGCTGGGAGATGCGCAGGCTCTGGGTGCCAGAGAAGGAGAAATCGAGTTTGCGGGCGATACCTTTTTCAAAGATATCAAGGTGTTCACTGCGTCCGACGCTCGGCATAATCATATGCAGATCGTGGACTTTTTCCGGGTTCACTTCCGCCAGCATACGCGAAAGGAAATCGGCCTGTTTCTGGTTATTACCCTCCAGAATCACCCGGTCGCCAGGAGCGATCAGTTTTTCCAGCAGCGCTGGCAGATTATCGTTGGGTAAAACTTTTCCCTGCAAATTTAGGGAAGCGATGCGACGCCGTTTTTCGCTGCGGCGCGTATCCCAGACACGTGGAGACGCTTGTCCAGGCAACATGGTTAACCTCCTGATTCAATTCAGTTCTGTGAATAACCTGACTGGTATGAAGTGTAGGAAGCTGGCGGTTTGCTATCAATAAAGCCAGGCGGCAGATTGTTAGCTTTAGAGTAATGATTGGAAATTACGAAATAAATTCAGTGAGTTGGAGAAGTGACTTATCGGAGAATGTCACAAAAACGGGAGCAGGCACGCGAACTGCCCCTTCCCCCGCCAGGCGGGGGAAGGAATCACAGCGGTGATGACGTTATAATTGCAGCGGCGGCAGCTGGGAGAACACGCTGAGTAACCCTTTACTCCACAGCTGGCGGATTTGCGAAAAATAGGGGTGCTGTTCCGTAATATGATGCTGGTCAGCATCACTGAAACCGTCGCTGTGATACGTCATCACATCCAGCGGCAGCCCCACCGAGATATTACTCGCCAGCGTCGAATCCATCGAGATCAGCGCACACTGCATCGCCTGTTCCAGCGACGTGTCATAACGCAGCACACGGTCGATAATCGGCTTGCCATATTTGCTCTCGCCAATCTGGAAGTACGGCGTATCAACACTGGCCTCGATAAAGTTGCCCTGTGGGTAGATCTGGAACAGCCGCGGCTCCTCGCCTTTGATCTGGCCGCCCAGGATCAGCGTACCGCCAAACTCTTCGCCGTCACGTTTAATCACTTCGCGCAGTGTTTCACCCACCAGCAGCGCCACGTCATACATGCTGTCGCTGTTCAGCAGATGCGCTTTATCCGCCTCACGGCAGTTACGGCGCAGCAGACTCAGTACACTTTGCGTCGTCGCCAGGTTACCGGCGCTCTGCAGCACCAGCGTGCGCTCCCCTTCCTGCTGAAAAACATGCAGTTTACGAAATGAGGAGATATGGTCGACACCCGCATTGGTGCGTGAGTCAGATACAAAAATCATCCCTGATGACAGCCGCATTGCCACACAATAAGTCATAACTGCGCCCAATAAAGTCGTTACTGCTGCGGTTGCACCTGCTGCACCGCCGCTACTGCCAGCATATCTTCACCGCCACCGCCCAGCCGCATGCCGCGTACCGGGCAGGCATCCAGGTAGTCCACCCCCACCGCCAGTTTCAGATGCTGCCTGACGCTGCGGGTGTTGTTAGTGATATCAAAGCTGTGCCAACTGCCATCCAGCCAGGCTTCAACCCAGGCATGGGTGGCGACGTGTTCCACATTGTCGGTATACAGGTATCCACTGACATAACGTGCCGGGATGCCCAGACTGCGACAACAGGCTAAAAACACATGGCTGTGATCCTGGCAAACCCCGCTGCCGGCGGCAAATACTTTCGCTGCGCAATCGGTCACCTGCGTGCTGCCCGGCTGATAAGGCATCTTCAGCAGCAGCTCGCCCATCAGCGTTTCCAGACTGCTCAGCGGCGCATCCGCGCGGTAATAGCGCTGAGCAAAGTCACGGATCGCCGCATCCGGCAGTGTCAGCGCACTGGCGCGCAGAAACACCAGCGGCGACAGGGTGCACGCCGGGTCCGGCGCCAGCTCCACCTCATCGAAGATCTCCACCACCCCACGCGCCTCAATTTCCAGCAGCTGATGCGGCTGATCCACCGTCAGCACATGCAGCACATTGCCCCAGGCATCGGTGGTACACACCGCCTCCGCAGGCAGCGTCAGTTGCCAGGAAATAATATGCTGATGCACCGAATCCTGAGGCGTCAGCCGCAGATATTGCGTACTGCTTTTCACCAGCTGTTCGTAGCGATAAGCGGTTTTATGCTCAATATTCAGCCTCATTTTGCCTCCAGATAGGTGTGATTAATGCTCTCGCCGAGGGCGTTGATATCGTCCAGAAAGCGGTTCAGCCAGTGGCACAGTCCCTCACGGGTCAGCGCCGGATAGCTGCTGAAACGCATCTCCGCATGCAGCACACCGGCCAGATAACGTGGCCGGTTCTCGCCGCTGCTGCCGATTAAGCCCAGCTGGTTATCAATCTCTTCAATGCAGGCACGCAGCGAACGCGGACTTTCACTACGCAGGATCAACATTTCGCAGACGTTTTCCGTCATCAGCTCCTGTTTAAAGATAGCGTTATACGCCTCACGCGCTGATACGGCGCGCAGCAGCGTATCGAGGCGGTAATATTCCCGAACGGAATCAGCATGCTGTTCCAGCAGTATCTGGTTAAGATTCAGCAGCCGTGCAGTACAGTCACTGCGCTCCAGCAGCGTGCCGAGGCGAATAAAGGACATCGCATCGCCGCGCATCAGCGTGCCAAACATCGCGCCACGGAACAGATGCGAACGCTCTTTCACCCAGTCAAAAAAGGCGTCCGCACCTGCGGTAGTCAGTCCCTGACGACGGATGCGCCGCATATCGATCCAGCTGGCATTAATGCTTTCCCATACCTCCGCCGACAGGCTGCCGCGTACGGCGTGCGCATTATTCCAGGCCGATTGCAGACAGCAGAAGATACTGCCGGGGTTACGTTCATCGAGAACAAAGAATTTAAACAGCTGCGCCATCGTCAGTTCACCATTCAGGCTGTAATACAGCTCAGTAGAGCCTGTCAGATTAAGTGGCAGCAGCAGTTCGTCATCGTGACTGCCACTGACGGGCATCAGCGACAGACGATTGGTGACATCAAGAATGCGGGCAATATTCTCGGCGCGCTCCAGATAGCGCGCCATCCAGTACAGTCCACTGGCGGTGCGGCTTAACATGATGCGTCATCCTCCAGAACCCAGGTGTCCTTGGTGCCGCCGCCCTGCGACGAGTTCACCACCAGCGATCCTTCACTCAGCGCTACACGGGTTAACCCGCCAGGCACCAGCCGCATCTCTGCACCACTGAGGGCAAAGGGGCGCAGATCAATATGACGCGGTGCCAGACCGTTATCGATCCAGGTCGGGCAGGTGGAGAGCGCCAGCGTATGCTGAGCGATATAGTTGTCCGGCTTCGCCAGCAGGCGGGCGCGGAACTCCTCCAGCTGCTGTTTGCTGGCGACCGGGCCAATCAGCATGCCGTAGCCCCCCGCGCCATGAACCTCTTTCACCACCAGTTGCGGCAGATTCGCCAGCACCCAGGAGAGATCTTGCGGGCGGCGACACTGCCACGTCGGCACATTGTTGAGTATCGGCTCTTCATCGAGATAAAAACGGATCATGTCCGGTACATAAGGATAGATGGATTTATCATCCGCCACCCCGGTGCCGATGGCATTCGCCAGCACGACGTTGCCCGCGCGATACACCGACAACAGGCCGGGCACGCCGAGCATTGAGTCCGGTCTGAACGCCAGCGGATCGAGGAAGGCATCATCGACCCGGCGATAAATCACATCCACCTTGCACGGGCCTGCCGTGGTGCGCATCAGCACCGCGCCATCTTTGACAAACAGATCGGCGCTCTCCACCAGTTCCACGCCCATCTGCTGAGCAAGGAAACTGTGCTCAAAATAGGCGCTGTTAAAACGCCCTGGCGTCAGTACCACTACCACCGGATCATTGACCGGCGTGCTTTCGCGCAGGGTTTGCAGCAGGTGCGAGGGATAGCGTTCCACCGGAGCAATGCGCTGCTGGGCGAACAGCTCCGGATAGAGCCGCATCATCATTTTGCGGTTTTCCAGCATGTAGGAGACGCCGGACGGCGTGCGCAGGTTATCTTCCAGCACGTAATACTCGCCGTCGTGATTGCGCACCATATCCACGCCAACAATATGCGCGTAAATATTGCGATGCAGATCGACGCCCTGCATGCAGGGTTGATACTGATCGTTCACCATCACCTGTTCCGGCGGAATGATGCCCGCTTTCAGAATATGCTGTTGATGGTAAATATCGTGGAGAAAAGCATTCAGTGCCTGTACCCGCTGACGAATGCCGCGATCGAGCATCGCCCATTCGCTGGCGGGAATAATACGTGGCACGCTGTCAAACGGGATCAGACGGTCAGCGCCGTCATCCTCGCCGTAGACATTAAAAGTGATACCGACACGGTGAAACAATAACTCCGCTTCTTCGCGTTTGCGGGCAATGGCGTCCTTATTCGCCTGCTGCAACCAATTCCAGTATTCGCGGTAATGCTGGCGATACTCACCAGCGTTCAGCAACATCTCATCATAAAAGTGTGAAGCCGGGTGATAGCTTTGATTCATGATTTACCTGGCGCAGTCTGTGGTCCCGTATAAAGATTTGCACAAACTGTGCCAGTCAGCCAAAACGCGGGCGGTGTCAGTGAGCGGGCAGCGGGGGACGGGAAAAGCAAAACAACAACGGGTGCGCCAGCAGCGCACCCGTTGTGAAAGTTATCAGGGTGTTAATGCGTATCTACGCACCATTATGGTGCGTAGCCGGCCTGCTTTGCGACCGGGTGCCAGTAGTCAATGACAGCGCCCTCGCCGCCAGTAATCGGGTCCGTTTTTGGTAGTGGTACACGTTTGATCTGTTCAATCGACTGCGCCATCACGCTGCGGTCGTCGCGCACAATAATCGGCTCCATATCGCCCGGATACGCGCCTACCGCCAGAAACTCTTCGCTGGCGGCGACCTGCTGATGGCCGACACCAGCCGGGATCAACACCACATCACCTGCACGCAGCGTCACCATACGTCCGCTTTCACCGCCAAACAGGATCTCCGCCCAGCCATCACAGATGCCCAGCAACTCATGGGTATTCGGATGATAGTGGGTGTACGGGAACACCTGATCACGCCAGCGTGGCGTCCAGCCATGTTCCGCAAAACGCTCTTCGAAGAAAGCCGCGATATCGCCCGGGTTTTCTTCATCAAACAGATCGTCTGGCGCCACACGTGGATAGATAATCAGCGGCAGCAGATTGTTGGGGATGCCATTCGATGGCGCCGCCAGCATCAGATGCTGCGGATTGCTTGATGTGCCGGAAAAAAAGGTCCCTGCAGCAAACGACATCATCAGTAACATATTGCCTGTTGAGGGGAACATACGACTTCTCCCGTTGGTGTGATAGTTGATATGTTTAGTGTGGCAGTAATTAACAGTATCGCAACATAAATCAATGTCATCGTGATCACAAAAACACTTTATTTTTAGCGACTTAAGTCAAATTACCACCTGTACTATAAAACAGGTCGTCTCCGTCAGTACCACCACGCCATTTGCCGGTTTCCTGCGCGTCAAAAATGCACCTTCAGGTTGTGCCGCACCCGCCCGTTTGCTCAGCACCATGCCTGCACAAACGCGCCTGATCATTGCAGGCTGACTCCTCGTTACCCTTGTCAGAGGGCGGATTCAAGTTCGAAGTGCAACGCTAAGCCGTCTGTCTTAACTCTGCAAAGACCACTGAAGGCTGCCGG
>NZ_CBFFRK010000090.1:0-17070 GCF_965644245.1 Erwinia sp. V71 | reverse complement strand
CAGGATAGCTTATCGGTAGCTAACCGTCCCTCCATCCACATGACCAAGCGTTGCACTTATTATCTGAATTCGCGAACTAAACTTCATCACATAAAACAAACCCGCTCCGGCGGGTTTTTTATTGCCCGGAGATAGCATGAGCATCATCGACCTCAACACGGCAGACATATTTAACGCTATCGGCGGCGGCTCTCCATTATCTATCATCGACAGCGTTCTCCACCCGCAATACATAATCCGAAACACCAAAGATAATGCGGTGGCGCTTGAATTCAGCGGGATGATGTCAATTCAGCCCAGCGGGCGGGCGCAGATTACGACAGCGCCGGTCGAGGGTGGGAAATACCAGTCGATTAATAAGGTAAAAGAGCCTGGCGTTGTTCGCTGTGAAATCGTGATTTCCGGCCTTACTGGCTACTCAGGCAGCATTCCAAATATCTTCGACCTGACATTTACCAGCCAGAGCAGCGTGCTCACCACGATTAAAACGATGCTGGAAACGGCGAACACCTACGACATTGAGACACCCAAGGAAACGCTGGAGAGCTATGACCTTGTAGACCATTCATACGAAGTTAACTCACAGCGTGGCGTTACTTTGCTCGTTGTATACCTCTACTTCCAGGAGGTTATGCAGCAGATGGATGTCGTGCTTTCTGGAGCGCAGACCAAAGATAAGCCGACTGATAATGCAAAAAGCCAGGGCCAGACAGGGGTCAGTGAAGCGACAAAAGATGCTGGATCATCGCCATCTACAGTTGATGAGTTAAGCAAGTCGTGGTCGTCCCTGAAATCATCGGTCAGCGCCGTTACTGATGAAGTAGCCAATACCATCTCAAGCAGCTTCCAGAGCGCACTGGACACAGTATCAGCGCCGGTCATCGACGTCTTGGATAGCTCATCAAAAACGCTAAGCGAGCTGGCGAAAAACATTAGCGGAGCCAGCACATGAGAACCATACCAATCGAGCCTCAAAAATCACAGTCGATATCGATAAGCCTGGCAGGGCAGCAATGCACGATACGGCTGGTGCAAAGAGTGATGTTTATTTATATGGATTTAGAGGTGGATGGATTTCCCGTTATGCAGGGAATACCGTGCCTTTATGGAAACAAAATGGTTCGGTATAAATACCTGGGTTTTTTGGGCGATCTTGTTTTTATCGACAACTCCGGGCAGAAAGACCCCGAATGGAGTGGTCTGGGTAATCGTTTCTCACTGTACTATATAGAGGAAGGTGACCTTGTATAACAAGCGTTCTTTGCGATTTGAGTTCACCAACAATAACTCGTCATTTGAAGGCCTGGGCGGCAACAACAAAATATCGATAAGCAATGTAAGGGCAACCGTCTCCTGTCAGTCATCGGGTAACCTATTCGGCACTCAGGTAAATGTCGGGATTTATGGTCTTGGGATGGACCTGCTTACCGCGTTGTCATCAAAGGCTATGGGTCTTTACGGAAGCGGCACCGAAAGCATTGCCATGGAGGTTTACGCAGAGGATACGAAGATATTTTCTGGTTTCATGACCTCATCGATAGCAAACATGAACTCCGTCCCAAACTCGGCATTAATGATAACCGCGACTGCCAATGCCGACTTGCAGAGCAAGGCAGTCCCTCCGTTCTCATTTAATGGAGCGATATCTGCTGAGACGCTGCTGACTGCAATATGCAAAACTGCCGGATACACTGCAGCCATGACCGGGCTGGGTAATATCACAGTTACCAATCCTCATTACAAAGGAAGCCTTTTCGATCAGCTGGAAAGGGTCTGTTATGACTTTGATATCGCCATGTCGGTCACTCATCCTCAAATATCATTCTGGCCAAGAAACAGCAAAAGGGATGATGTTATGCCCCTGGTTTCCGCCAAATACGGACTTATTGGTTATCCGATATTTTCCAGTGGCGGAGTAATGTTCCAGTCTCAGTTCTCCACATATTTGACAACCGGCAGAAACATTAATCTGGAAACGATAATGCCTCACGCCAGCGGCGTTTATAACCTCAGCAGTGTGACGCACGAGCTTTCTTCATGGGTGCCAGACGGCCCATGGCATTCAATATGCTATGCCAACAGGCCAGTAGAGAATAACTGAAATGACTGATAAGACCTTCACCCCAACCAGTTCTCAGGTAAGCGAGGCTGAATCCCTCTCGTTCATCTTCGAAAAGCTTCTCTCATCTAAAGTGTTCGTCAATCTGGTAAAGGTCACCGCAGTGCGCGGCACAGCACCAAACCTGGTTGTTGACGCGCTACCGCTGGTCGCTGAGGTGAGAAGCGAAGATCGCACAATCATCATGAGTACCGAGATATTCAACATACCGGTATGGCGTCTACAGCGTGGCGGTAGCGCCATCATCATGAATCCGGTTGTTGGTGATATTGGCATGATTGCCGTTTGTGACACAGACACGACAGTGGCACGCGCAACACGGAAAGAGTCAGTTCCGGGAAGCAAGCGTAACCACTCTCGCTCTGACGCAATTTACCTTGGCGGCCTGCTAAACATGCAGCCTACGCAGTTCATCGAGTTCGCAGACGGCGCGATAAACATCACATCGCCTAACCCGGTAAACATCACCTGCACGACGGCTAACGTCACTGCCCCTTCAGGGGTGAATATCGACACCCCATTAATGACGGTAACCGGTAGCATCCTGGCGCAGGGCGACATTACTGACAATTCAGGCACACAGGCGGCATCACTCAAAACGCTTCGCGACGCTTATAACAATCACGATCATCAAGTAAGAAGCGTTGAGAGCGGTAGCGACACCAAAACCTCAGATAAGCCAGGTACTCCGGTATGACATACAGAACTCTGAAGTTGGATACCTCTACGTGGGATTTAACGCTGGACGCCAACGGAAATATAGCGATTGCGGATGACGGATATTCAGTGGCACAGGATGTCGCGAGTGCTTGCCTGGTTTTCTCCGGGGAGTGCTATTACGACAACACGCTCGGCATCCCATGGAAAGAGGATGTTATGGGAGCTAGGCCGACTCCGGGCTACATCGCACGCAAGATGGAAGGTGAGGCTAAGAAGCTGCCAATCGTCGACCAGGCGCTGGCGAATATTTTCTTCGACAAAAGCACGAGGAAAACCAGAGGAACTATCCGCGTCACCGACACTGACGGAAACACATCACAGGCCACCTTATGACCGAATTAAAAACAGCCGTACCCGGCGTTACGATTACTGAAACTGGGCTGCTGGTGCCTGACATTGCCGATGTTCTTTCTGGTCGATTAACCGACATGGACACATCAATGGGTGGTGGTGCAAGTCAGTCACTATCTTCACCGCAGGGTCAGATTGCTCAGTCAGACACCGAGATTATTGCCACAAACTACGATGCTCTTCTCTGCCTGTTCAACCAGATTAACCCTGACTATGCGACAGGTCGATGGCAGGACGGAATCGGACGCATCTACTTCATGGAGCGCATTGCCGCACGAGGGACTGTGGTTACTGCAACTTGCACTGGCGCGGTCGGAACGACAATACCTGCGGGAAGCACAGCGCAGGACGAGGCAGGCTACACATACGCATCCATCAGCGTCGCCACTATTGGATCTACCGGCAGCGTGGACATTGAGTTTCAGAATCAGACGACCGGCCCTATTCCCTGCGGCGTTGGTGAGCTTAATCAAATTTTCGCTCCCGTGTCCGGGTGGGACTCAATAACAAACGATGCGGCAGGAGTGGTCGGTATCGACGTAGAGTCGCGCATAGCATTCGAGACTCGACGTAAGCAGTCTGTCGCCAGAAATGGGCGCAACACTGACGCATCCACACTGGCGGCGCTTCTCGCAACTGACGGAGTTCTTGATGCTTACGTTTGGTCTAATCGAGAAGAAACGGTGGTTAACAAGGGCGAAACCAGCTTCCCTGTAGCTAAGCATTCTCTTTATGTCTGTGCGTACGGCGGCGCTGATGCAGATGTGGCTGAGGCGATTTACACCACGAAAAACCCAGGCGTAAACCTGAATGGTGACACGACCTATGTTATTCAGGATAAGGACAACTATAGCGCGCCATACCCTGAATACACCATGCAGTGGCAGAAAGCTGACCCGCTTCGCGTATACTTCCGCGTGCAGATAGAGAATGACACAGTTAATCTTCCATCCGATGTTACTGACCAGATAAAGGCTATGGTCGCCAGCGTTTTTAACGGTAATTACGACGGAATAACGAAAGCGCGTATCGGCGCGAGAATCAGCGGTGGCTCGTATTACGCTCCGATAATCACTATCTCACCTGAATATATGAGCATCCTGTCAATAAACATCTCAACAGATGGTTCGACTTACTCACAATCAGTTACAGCCGGTATCGACCAGGTTCCGACTATATCCGTAGATGACATCGAGGTGATAAAAGTGTGAGCTGGCAAGATACTATCCTGACGCAATATTCTGCAAGCGAGAGGATTCTGGCAATTATCGAAACATTTAATCAGGCCATGAATCTGGATTATTTCACCGATGAGTTTATAGATGAGGTTTGGGATATATCCACAAACGGCACCTTTGGCCTTGATGTTTGGGGAAAGATAGTAAACGTATCGCGTTATATTCAGGCTGATATTAGCTCAAATAGTTTTGGGTTTTCCGAAGCAAACAATGGTGACCCAAACGATTACCCATCGCCATTCAACGAAGAACCTTTTTACGCCGGAGTGCAGGAAACTGAAACCGTAAGGTTGGCTGATGATGCTTATCGAACGTTGGTAATGGCAAAGGCTTTCTCAAATATCAGCATTGCCACAATAAGCGAAATAAACCGATTTCTTACCATTCTTTTTAAAGGTAGGGGAAAGGCATTTTGCGTTGATTACGGCGACATGAGGATGGGGATTGTATGCGAGTTCGCACTGGCACCATATGAGCAGTCAATTCTCAAAAACTACGATGTATTGCCTATTCCGCAAGGCGTATTAATTACAACGCATCAACTTGTTCCTCCATATTTCGGCTTCGCCGATGACGCATACCCATTCAATGATGGCACATTCTTTATAGGCTAATTGATGAACAGAACAGACTCACCCAAAAAACAGGCTGTGCCATTCGGAGTGAATGGACAGCGTGAAGATTTGCTGGCGACAACTCCTGCTGGAGATAACACTGCATCATACGACGCAGGTTTTCCACCAGTAACGATGATCTTAAAGGCCGCAGGTGGATTGCCACCCAAAGGCCAGGATATGAACCAAATCCTGTATGAGCTATCATCGCTTGCCCGCTGGTCTAGCGCTGGTGCACTGAATACCTTTGATGCGACGTTTTCCACCGCAATCGGCGGATACCCAAAAGGTGCCGTTTTACTGAACGACGCCGGAACAAATATTTTTATCAGTACGGTGGAGGCCAACACCAACAACCCTAACTCATCCTCTACTGGATGGCTGAGCCTGCTATCCTTTATTGGCGCCGCCCCTCTAGCCAGCCCGACATTCACCGGCGACCCAAAAGCGCCAACTCCTGCAGCAGGGGATAACGATACTTCTATCGCCACGACTGCGTTTGTTGTAAATGCCTTGGCTTCATTGACCGGATATCTGAAATCAGCAAACAACCTATCTGACCTTACAGACTTAGCAACTGCCAGATCGAATCTGGGCCTGGGTACTGCAGCATTGAGGGCGGTAGGCACCGGAACTAACCAGATCCCGGACATGAACAGCTTTGCAGGTTATTTTACATCATCTGCATCCTGGCAAAGATTGCCTGGAGGGTTGATATTGCAGTGGGGGGTAACAGATGCAATTACCGCTGAAGCGCTTTATACACAGGCGCTACCCCTGACATTTCCCAATATGTGTTTTATGGCGCAGGCAACAATCAATTATTCCGCTGCAGTAAGTGGTGTTGCAAATCACTATATAGCATCAATTTCAACAACACAGATTCAGATCAGGTCTGATGTTAACGGGTCTGGAATTGCTGCCATGCCTTCCTATTGGTTCGCCATCGGATATTGAGGTATTAAATGAGTAATTATGTTTTTAGCCCATCAAAGGCATCTTTTTATGCCATATCATTAAAGTCTGATTATGAGATTGCTGGGTCGTGGCCTGATGATGGTGTTGAAGTTGAAGATGAACTGTTCAGTGAGTTTATCGGTAATCCACCAACTGGTAAGATTCGTGGGGTTATTGATGGAATGCCAGCGTGGATCGATACTCCTGAGTTAACTGCTGAAGAGAAAGTTTATGCAGCTGAATTAATGAGAGCATCACTACGTGCAACTGCTGACGCAGAAATTAAGCCGCTTCAGTATGCCGCCGATCTAGATGACGCAACGGAAGAAGAGGCTGCGTTACTGAAAAAGTGGAAGCAGTATGTTGTTGCACTTAACCGACTCGATCTTTCAACTGCGCCTGATATCGAATGGCCCGAAAAACCTTAATCTGTAAATGGTGCCATATTTTATTATGGCACCATTAAATGGCTATGAGATTTTTTCTTCTGGCTTTAAACTTGCAGTGAAAAACTTACCCTTTCTTATAAATGGCAACTCTATGTATTTATAGCTTGCCATTGAAAGAAGAATAACTGAAACAACCACCAACATAACCATAACGCTGTTTGCAAGACTTCCACCTACATCCAAATGTCTTACGCCATCAATGATAGTGATGATGTTTCTACCTGAAATTTTTTGTGCCGCTATAAACAAAAAAGTAATCATCATTAATATGGCTGTGTGAGTTAGGTAGATGGAGTATGACAACTTACCTAGTAGCAAAAATAATCTACCACTTAAAATTGATGATATAAGACCTCCACCCATGGAGAACACCACGACTGTGCATGAAAACACAATGCTCAGAAAAAAGTGCTTATGCTCAATATCTGAATTAACCAGAAAAATAATTAATAACAAGCATAGTGCTTCAGCCGTTGAGAGAGCTCTCTTGTCGATATTATTTTTGCTACCACGCCGCAATCCGGTTGATAGAAAATATGATATTGAGCCGAGGAAAAAGCATGAAAGACCTCTTGCAGCAAGCGACATAACACTCTCACTGTCAGTGATCAGCAGGTATGACATTGCAGCAGCGATAGCCGACCACAAAAATAATCTATAAAAACCTCTTAAAAAGAGGGTCACAAAAAAAATAATATACGTATAGAACTCTATGCTTATACTCCATGACACACCATTAAAGCTTGCGCTCTCTGTTAATGGAGTCCATGCCTGTATAAGTAGAAGGTTGGGTATTATTTCTTTAGGTGAACTTGTGAAGGTAAAGGGGGGTGTATTAAATGGTAGGCCAAGCTTCCATGCGGCAAGCTTTACGAACTCAATAGCTAATATTACAAAAAACATAGCAAAATGAAGAGGGTAAATTCTAAAGAATCTTGATAAAATGAAAGCCGGGAAATTTAATTTTTTATTTGAATTGTATGCATGAGCCAAAACAAAACCACTTAAGACGAAGAAAAATTCAACGAATACACTCCCTTCCCTGAAAAACTTAATGGTTGAGAATCCGCTAAGCATATTAATGTGGTAAATAACAACAATAATGGCGCATATACCTCTAAAACTATCTAAAACATCAAACCTTTCTTTTGTATTTATGTCCATATCTTTTCCAGTAATATCATTCATGCGCAATGCAATAAAATTAATTATATAAATGCAATGCCTCTTATCTATATTTGAACAACAGAATTACCAAATATTAACATTAAGTGTATTGTAATTCTATAGTAATCATGACTTGACCGGCTCAGATGAGTTGAAGCTAACTCGCCAGAATCGCTGACGGATTTTTATGATGATGTTGAGGCTCAGTTGCAACGATCATTATCTTTATGCCTGAAATGGATATAAGGCCAGGTGCGTATTCCGACCCAAACCGACCATTGATTCCGATTTAATCCGATCGCACTTTCCGATTTAATTCGACCACGAATTCCGATTTGTTCCGGTCAGATTTGGCCCGCCGTCGGAATCCGTGATCCTGGCTCCGGAATCACTGACCGGAATCATCGGAATACGCACCAGGTTCAGACTGCATTAACATGGAGGCAGTATGCTGCTGTGCTGGGCCGCGTTAATCTCTCAACTGTGCCTGGCGTCATTTTGATAGATGTCTCGGAAAACTAAATTATCCCGCAGTTCAGCAGCATAGATACAACCGTACCAAAGACCAGTTGATCATTAGTGCTAATCAATAATACTGTAATTATGTACAGTTAAATTGTGAGGCAACTATGGGCAAGTTTCCATCCCCGGCGGCGGACTACATCGAGAAAAGGATCGAGATGTATGACCTCGTGCAATTCAATCCCGGCTCAACCATCTACCTGCAGTCAGATGACAGCGTGGTGCTGGTAGACCGCTCGCTGAAGGCATCGGACGGATGCACTGTTGCTTTCGAGATGCTGGGTCAGAGCTACTTTGGCAAAATAATGGGGCGCAGTATCATCACGGAAGACGGTGATGCGCTTGAAGGGGACGCGCTGGATGATGTTGTGGTGATCGGTGTGGTAACGAACATTGTCGTTCGGCTGGAAACGGAAGAGCGGCCGACGATTTGATGCATCAATGTTGCTCACCTGGAATTGTTTCGTGAAGTCGGTTAACAGTGTAAGATGCGTGGTCATTAACGGTGGTACCTGGCCGAAAGTGTCCATTGTTGTGTCCATCGAGAAACTTCAACTGATTTTTAAAGCGAAAAAATTCATATAAATGAAGCACATACGAAATTTCTCCATCATCGCCCACATTGACCACGGTAAATCGACGCTCTCTGACCGTCTGATTCAAATCTGCGGTGGTCTGAGCGACCGTGAAATGGCTGCACAGGTTCTGGATTCAATGGATTTGGAACGTGAGCGCGGTATTACCATTAAGGCGCAGAGCGTAACCCTCGATTACAAAGCGCAGAACGGCGAAACTTACCAGCTCAATTTTATCGACACCCCAGGCCACGTGGACTTCTCCTATGAAGTATCACGTTCTCTGGCTGCCTGTGAAGGTGCGCTGCTGGTGGTGGATGCAGGGCAGGGCGTGGAAGCACAGACCCTGGCAAACTGCTATACCGCCATTGAAATGGATCTGGAAGTTGTACCGGTTCTGAACAAAATCGACCTGCCAGCGGCTGACCCTGAGCGTGCAGCTCAGGAGATCGAAGATATCGTCGGTATCGATGCCACCGACGCCGTGCGCTGCTCGGCGAAAACCGGCGTGGGCGTGCCTGACGTGCTGGAACGTCTGGTGCGTGATATCCCGGCACCGGAAGGCGATCCTGATGCACCGCTGCAGGCGCTGATTATCGACTCCTGGTTCGATAACTACCTTGGCGTGGTGTCGCTGGTGCGTGTGAAAAACGGCACCCTGCGTAAAGGCGACAAAATCAAGGTGATGAGCACCGGCCAGGTTTACAACGCTGACCGTCTGGGCATTTTCACCCCGAAACAGCTCGATCGCGATGTGCTGAACTGCGGCGAAGTAGGCTGGCTGGTTTGTGCGATTAAAGACATTCTCGGTGCGCCAGTGGGGGATACCCTGACGTTATCCCGTAACCCGGCGGATAAAGCGCTGCCAGGCTTTAAGAAAGTGAAGCCGCAGGTGTATGCCGGTCTGTTCCCGATCAGTTCTGACGATTATGAAGCGTTCCGTGATGCGCTGGGCAAACTGAGTCTGAATGATGCGTCACTGTTCTACGAACCAGAAAGCTCGACGGCGCTGGGCTTCGGTTTCCGCTGCGGCTTCCTCGGTCTGCTGCATATGGAGATCATTCAGGAGCGTCTGGAGCGTGAATACGATCTCGACCTGATCACCACCGCGCCAACAGTAGTGTATGAAGTGCAGACCACGGCAGGTGACATTGTCTATGTTGACAGCCCGTCCAAACTGCCGCCGCTGAACAATATCGAAGAGCTGCGCGAGCCAATTGCTGAGTGTCATATGCTGCTGCCGCAGGAGTACCTCGGTAACGTGATCACGCTGTGTATTGAGAAGCGTGGCGTGCAGACCAATATGGTCTATCACGGCAACCAGGTGGCGCTGACTTATGAAATTCCAATGGCGGAAGTGGTACTCGACTTCTTCGACCGCCTGAAATCAACGTCTCGCGGCTATGCTTCTCTGGATTATAATTTCAAACGTTTCCAGGCGTCAGATATGGTGCGTGTTGACGTGATGATTAACGGTGAGCGTGTTGATGCGCTGGCGCTGATTACTCACCGTGACAACTCGCAGTATCGCGGTCGCGACCTGGTCGAGAAGATGAAAGATCTGATCCCACGTCAGCAGTTTGATATCGCTATTCAGGCGGCAATTGGCAACCATATTATTGCCCGTTCTACTGTGAAACAGCTGCGTAAAAACGTACTGGCGAAGTGCTACGGCGGTGACGTCAGCCGTAAGAAGAAACTGTTGCAGAAACAGAAAGATGGTAAGAAACGTATGAAGCAGGTCGGTAACGTCGAACTGCCGCAGGAAGCGTTCCTTGCTATTCTGCATGTCGGAAAAGATAGCAAATAAGGAAATCGGTTAATGGCTAATACCTTCGCCCTGATTCTGTTTGTCGCCACGGTGCTAACCGGCATTATCTGGTGTATTGATAAGTTTAAATGGGCACCTGCCCGTCGCGCAAAACAGGCGCAGGCTCAGGTGCAAACCGGCAATGCCCTTGACGAGAAAACGCTGGCAAAAGTCGCGAAACAGCCGGGCTGGGTAGAAACTGCTGCCTCCGTGTTTCCGGTGCTGGCAGTGGTGTTTGTGGTGCGCTCATTTATTTATGAGCCATTCCAGATCCCGTCGGGTTCCATGATGCCGACTCTGCTGATTGGCGACTTTATTCTGGTGGAAAAGTTTGCCTACGGCATCAAAGATCCGATTACGCAGACTACACTGATTCCGACCGGCGAACCGAAACGCGGCGATATTGCTGTGTTTAAATACCCGAAAGAGCCAAGTGTGGATTATATTAAACGCGTGGTGGGTTTACCTGGTGACCGTGTCAGCTATGATCCGGACAGCAAAACTGTCACCATTAACCCGGCCTGTGACAACGGACAACCATGCAGCAGTGCGCTGCCGGTCACCTATTCCGATGTCCAGCCGAGCGATTTTATCCAGACCTTCAGTGGTTTTGCCGGTAACGAAGCGGGCAACGGCTTCTATGAAGCGCCGCAGGGGGAAACCATGAAGGGCGGTCTGCGCCTTGGCACGCGTAATGAAACGCTGGGCGAGGTGACTCATCGCATTCTGCTGGTGAATGAGATGCAGAGCCAGCCTGGTTTATACTACCGTCAGCCAGGCCAGCAGCAGGCGACCTGGGGGGTGCCGCAGGGCCAGTATTTTATGATGGGTGATAACCGCGATAACAGCGCTGACAGCCGTTATTGGGGCTTTGTCCCGGAGAAGAATCTGGTCGGTAAAGCGACGGCTATCTGGATGAGCTTTGAGAAGCAGGAAGGCGAGTGGCCGACTGGTCTTCGTCTGAGTCGTATTGGCGGCATTCATTGATTGTTGCCCGCAGTCATGCGGGCAGAATGACTATCCAAAGGTTGGCTTCCTGCGGGAAGCCACTGCAAACGAAACTGTTTAGCGTTGGTTTTTACAGACAGCCCTGTTCCGTGTGCAGAATAATTGACGCATTATTGATATTGGTAACGCATGAACCCCATCGTAATTAACAGGCTGCAGCAAAAGCTGGGCTACAATTTTACTCATCTGGAACTTTTGCAGCAGGCATTAACCCACCGCAGTGCCAGCAGCAAACACAATGAACGACTGGAATTTCTTGGCGACTCCATTCTGAGCTACGTGATTGCGAATGCCCTTTACCACCGCTTCCCGCGTGTGGATGAAGGTGATATGAGTCGCATGCGCGCGACGCTGGTGCGTGGCAACACGCTGGCGGAAATGGCGCGTGAGTTCGATCTCGGCGAGTGTCTGCGCCTGGGGCCGGGTGAACTCAAAAGTGGCGGTTATCGTCGCGAGTCGATCCTGGCGGATACCGTCGAAGCGCTGATTGGTGGCGTATTCCTCGACAGTGATATTCAGACCGTCGAAAAACTGATCCTGAACTGGTATCAGTCACGCCTCGAGCAGATTAGCCCGGGCGACAAACAGAAAGATCCAAAAACGCGTCTGCAGGAGTATCTGCAGGGTCGTCATCTGCCGCTGCCCTCCTATCTGGTGGTGCAGGTGCGTGGCGAAGCGCATGACCAGGAATTTACTATTCACTGTCAGGTGAGCGGTATGGCGGAACCGGTGGTGGGCACCGGATCGAGCCGTCGCAAAGCTGAACAGGCAGCGGCTGAACAGGCGCTGATTAAGTTAGGACTCGAATGAGCGAACAACAAACCCATTGCGGCTTTATTGCGATTGTCGGCCGCCCAAATGTTGGAAAATCGACGCTGCTGAATCAGTTACTCGGGCAGAAGGTTTCCATTACCTCGCGTAAACCGCAAACCACCCGTCACCGCATTATGGGCATCCATACTGAAGGCGCGTATCAGGCTATTTATGTTGATACCCCGGGCCTGCATATGGAAGAGAAGCGCGCGATTAACCGCCTGATGAACCGTGCGGCCAGCAGCTCCATCGGTGATGTTGAACTGGTGATCTTTGTGGTGGAAGGCACGCGCTGGACCGCCGACGATGAGATGGTGCTCAACAAACTGAAAGACGGCAAAGTGCCGGTGATTCTGGCGATCAACAAAGTGGATAATGTGACGGATAAAAGCGTGCTGTTACCGCATATCCAGTTCCTTAGCCAGCAGATGAACTTTATGGATGTGGTGCCGATCTCCGCCGAAAACGGTAAGAACGTTGATGCCATTGCCAGTATCGTGCGTAAACACCTGCCAGAAGCCGATCATCACTTCCCGGAAGAGTATATTACCGACCGTTCACAGCGTTTTATGGCGTCGGAAATTATCCGTGAAAAACTGATGCGCTTCCTCGGTGCAGAGCTGCCGTATTCGGTCACGGTGGAAATCGAACGCTTTGTGACGAATGATCGCGGCGGTTACGATATCAATGGCCTGATTCTGGTGGAACGTGACGGCCAGAAGAAGATGGTGATTGGCAACAAAGGCGCCAAAATCAAAACCATCGGCATTGAAGCGCGCAAAGATATGGAAGATATGTTCGAGGCGAAAGTTCACCTTGAACTGTGGGTGAAAGTGAAGTCCGGCTGGGCGGATGATGAACGTGCCCTGCGCAGTCTGGGCTACGTTGACGATCTGTAAGCGCTGAATGGAAGGCTGGCAACGCGCCTTTGTCCTGCATGGACGCCCTTACAGCGAAACCAGTCTGCTGTTAGATCTGTTTACCGAAAGTCATGGACGTTTGCGGGTGCTGGCAAAAGGCGCCCGCTCGAAACGTTCCCAGCTGAAAGGCGCTCTGCAGCCTTTCACCCCGTTGCTGATCCGCTGGGGCGGCCGTGGCGAAGTCAAAACCCTGCGCAGTGCCGAAGCGGTGTCGCTGGCGCTGCCGCTCAGTGGTATCACGCTCTATTGCGGTTTGTATGTTAATGAACTGCTGGCGCGTGTGCTGCAGCATGAAACTGCCTTTCCCGAGTTATTCTTCGATTATCTGCACTGTATCCAGACGCTGGCTGCCGCCAGTGGTTCGCCGGAACCGGCGCTGCGCCGTTTTGAACTGGCGATGCTGGGGCATCTGGGGTATGGCGTTGATTTCCTGCATTGTGCCGGCAGCGGTGACGAAGTCAGCGATGAGATGACTTACAGTTACCGCGAAGAGAAGGGCTTTATCGCCAGCATGGTGGTAAACAACCGCAGTTTCACCGGCCGTCAGCTGCGCGCGCTGTATGAACGTGAGTTTCCCGATGCCGACTGTCTGCGCGCGGCGAAACGTTTCACCCGCATCGCATTAAAACCCTATCTCGGTGGCAAACCGCTCAAGAGTCAGGAGCTGTTTCGCCAGTTTGTGCCGAAAAAACGCGCAGATACACCGCCACCTGCTACAGAATAGCCTCCACTCTGGCGGCGGACGCGGTACACTGCTTCTCACTGTTGCGTAAAAATCTGAGGATTGTCATGGCTGAGTTGTTGTTAGGCGTCAATATCGATCATGTGGCTACCGTGCGTAACGCGCGTGGCACCAACTACCCCGATCCCGTACAGGCGGCGTTTGTGGCTGAACAGGCTGGCGCCGATGGCATCACCGTGCATTTGCGTGAAGACCGCCGTCATATCACCGATCGCGACGTGCGTATTCTGCGTGAGACGATTCAGACGCGTATGAACCTCGAAATGGCGGTCACCGATGAGATGGTCGCGATTGCCTGTGAAACCAAACCCCATTTCTGCTGCCTGGTGCCAGAGAAACGTGAAGAAGTGACCACCGAAGGCGGTCTCGATGTCGCGGGTCAGCTGAAGAAAGTGAAAAGCGCGGTTAAACAGCTGCAAAAAGCGGGCATTCTGGTGTCACTGTTTATCGATGCTGACAAAAAGCAGATCGATGCCGCGGTAAAATCAGGCGCGCCTTACATTGAAATCCATACCGGTGCTTATGCGGAAGCCGAAGAGGGCAAAGCACGCGATGAGGAGCTGGCGCGTATTCGTGAAGCGGCCACCTATGCTGCGGGCAAAGGGCTGAAAGTGAATGCCGGGCATGGCCTGACCTACCACAATGTGCTGCCGATTGCGGCGTTGCCGGAAATGCATGAGCTGAATATTGGTCATGCGATTATTGGCCGTGCGGTGATGTGTGGGTTGCCAGAGGCGGTGAAAGAGATGAAACAGCTGCTGCGGGAAGCGCGTCGCTAATGGCCATTCTCGGCCTGGGGACTGATATTGTGGAGATTGCGCGTATTGAAGGCGTGATCTCCCGCTCTGGCGATCGGCTGGCGCGGCGGGTGCTGAGTGAGCATGAGTGGCAGCAATATCAGGCACATCAGCAGCCGGTGCGCTTTCTTGCCAAGCGTTTTGCGGTGAAAGAGGCGGCCGCCAAAGCGTTTGGCACCGGGATTCGCGGTGGTTTAGCGTTTAACCAGTTTGAAGTGTACAACGATGAACTGGGGAAACCGGGATTGCGTTTCTTTCTGCAGGCAGCAGAAGTGGCGGAAAAACTCGGGGTCAGATATGTACATGTAACGCTGGCAGATGAGCGTCATTATGCCTGTGCCACAGTGATTATCGAGAATTAGCGTTAGCGCCTTTTCCCGTTTACAGGGGAACGCTGGGATGAGGGAGCTGATGGCTCGGTGCGAGCTGTTCCCCCACAGCCCCACCACGTAGTGGGGAGAAGGCGTTCGTTACATCGCTGCGTGGTGCATCACTACAAACTTCTCCCACAATGCTTCCTGAGATTCGATATGCATCGGGTCGGTAATGATGGTGTTATCGATCGGGCACACCTGCTGGCAGGTCGGCGTTTCGTAATGGCCGACGCACTCGGTGCAGCAGTCGGCATCAATCTGATAGATCTCATCACCCATCGAAATCGCCTGGTTCGGACACTCTGGTTCACACATGTCGCAATTTATACAGCGCTTAGTAATTAATAATGCCATTTCAGTTACTTACTACTTTTTGTGGTGAAAATCAGTCACTTACAATCTGTCCGTAAAACGCACGTTGCAAACTGATGTGTATATTTATACAGTATTAATCCTGTTGAGGAACGATGTGTTGTAACACAAAACCGCAACACAAGGCTTAAATAGCCCGCCAAAACAGCTCATGTGTGAGCATAGTTTTTAAGGCGCGTAAACACAGGATATTTTATGGCACGAACAGTAACACAGATAAACGGTACTACCAAAGATCAAGAGTTTATAACGGCCTCTCAGAAATGGGATGACTGTAAACCGCCTTATACAATCTCACACATGCGAGTTTGTGTTACGGCTGCGAAAATTATCCTCACAAAACTGGGGTTGCCGAGGCGCTCAAAATACGAGAAAGAGAGCAATCTGTGCATCGATTTTAGTAAGGCAGGCAAGGTCACTATCTATGCTGAATTTCCTAAGAAAATGGGTCTTAAAGGCCAGAAGCTGGGAGAGTGGCCGGAGCTTGCGATTCCAGTTGCGCGAGAGAAGGCCGCAGAGTTAGCCGCCGGTGGTCTGAGGGCTGAATCTGTGTTACAGGTTATCGACCTGTATGAAGCAGATCTAAAAGCTAAGGTTGACCGAAAGAAGCTGGGCGAAAACAGCTATCAGACGTATTTGTGCCGTACCAAGAATGTCCGCCTGGCATTTTCAGAGCGTGAGGTTTTCAGCACCATAACTTATAGCCGCCTGGTCAAAGTGCTCGACGAGTGGATAGCCACAAAAAGCAATAATAACGCCATTGAGCTATTTTCCGAGCTACGCCGGATCTGGAAGTATGGATCACCATTGTTCAGTAATGGTCGGAACGTTGCGTCCAGCATCCCCGATGATTACATTTCCTCAAGGGTACAGCGCCCCCTGCCAACAAAACTGTTCACCGATATAGAGTCGATAGCCAAGCTGTGGGTCAACATGGCTGGCGCATCATCTATCCATCAAAAAAACGCTATCCGGTACATGATACTGACTGGCGTTCGTCCAATAAATGTCACTAATCTACGCTGGGTATATGTCGCCGGCGACCTGTCTGTTATCACATACCCAGCGGGTGTTATTGGCACCCGTGGCGCCATGAAAACTCAGAAAGAGTTTACTATCCCGGTAACTAACGAAATGAGGCTCATTCTGGAAGAGCAGAAACGCTGGCGGGACTCTGTTAGCGACTGCAACAAAGAGTATGTTTTCCTGCAGCCGAGGAACCCGCAACAGGCTTTTTCTAAACGATCCCTCGATAAGCTGATCAAAGACAACAGTCCTGAGAATGCAGTGAAAGGCATACGCCATGATGGCACTGTGAAGGGGCGGGCAGGGACATTTAACACCATGTGTCGCAAATTCCTCAAGAGCAACGTTATTGCTCAATTGCGATCTCGCGGAGTATCTCGATCTGACACAAAAGAGATAAGCATGCTCTGTATGCATCATGCAAAATGGCATGTGAATCGATCACGGTTTGGCATCAAGGTCGATCATGATTTGGCATCCATCTCCGATCACGATT
>NZ_CBFFRK010000089.1:0-17396 GCF_965644245.1 Erwinia sp. V71 | reverse complement strand
AGCAGGATAGCTTATCGGTAGCTAACCGTCCCTCCATCCACATGACCAAGCGTTGCACTTATTATCTGAATTCGCGCGGTTCTTTGTTCATTTACCATACGATGACAGGACGAAAAAATGGTTCCCATCGAATTAATCGCACCTTCCTTATCTGATCTTTACAGGCTTCCCTGGCATCATTCCAGATATTTTGCGCGATTTTTTTATCCAGTTTAATAATATTTTTGCAGTCAGAAATACAGGGCGCCATGCGTGAGTTATCCGACCTCTCCAGTTCGTTTAAATAGAGGGTCAGTATTTCCTGGATAAAGACGTGATACTTTAATAAGTTTACGGTGCCAGGTGTCTCGTCGGCGTTTCCCGCAAGCCCAAAGCCATAGGGATGGGAACAGGTTATTTTTTCTGACTCTGATATCTGCCTGTGCTCCGGTGTTGAGGTAAGGGGCTTTGTGTCATTGCCGGTCTGCATTTTCTGCCAGCGGCAATTTATTGGATTTTCATGCTGACGTGAAGAATGAGTCGCTGGGAGGGAATAAACCATATCGGTATTGGCAACCTTTCTCACTGTAAATGACTGCAGGCTGCCACTCTTCGATATTGGCTGCGGTAGGTTTATCGCATATTTATTCACGTCTGGTATTGTGGCGAGAGTGCCAAAAGCGGCGTCTGTCATCGTGATTGTCCTTAAATATCGGCGAGCGGAGCGGGAGGCATGCCCGGGAAAATCACTCTAGTTATCCGTTCCCTGGGCGGTCAATCACTGACGCGGGTGTTGGTTTTTTTATGGAAACGGCGGCCGTGTTGACGGCGATATTGATGGCAGGGTGATAGCGCAGAGGCAGGATTAAAACGGGCCAGCGATATGGACTGGCCCGGAGGAAATCACGCGCGGTTATTCAAACAGACTGTTATGCAGAGTGCGGATGACCTGCTCGGCATCATCGCCGGGAACCAGGAAGCAGAGGTTATGAATGCTGGCGCCGTAACAGATCAGGCGCAGGTTGAACTGCTCCATCACGCCAAACACTTTTTTGCCCACGCCGCAGGCCGTCGACAGTTCATTGCCAATCAGCGCGACCAGCGCCAGATTCTCTTCCACTTCGACCCGGCACAGTGAAGAGAGCTCGGTCAGCAGCGCCTGGGTCAGCAGGCTGTCGCCCGTTGAGGTGGAGCCCGTGGTATCCAGCGTCAGCGCCACGCTCACTTCAGAGGTGGTGATCAGATCAACCGAAATATTGTGACGCGCGAGGATATTAAACACCTCGGCGAGGAAACCGCGTGCGTGCAGCATGTTCAGGCTATGCAGCGTCAGCAGTGTCTGACGACGACGCAGTGCCAGTGCGCGGAACAGCGGCGGGTTAGCCGTGTTTTCGCGCACCATGGTGCCACCGGCTGCCGGATCTTTACTGGAACCGACGAACACCGGAATATCGCTGCGCACCGCAGGCAGAATGGTCGCCGGGTGCAGCACTTTGGCGCCGAAGGTCGCCATTTCCGCCGCTTCTTCAAAGGTAATTTCATCAATGCGTTTGGCGGCAGGAACGATGCGTGGATCGGTGGTGTAGATCCCCGGCACATCGGTCCAGATATCAATGCGTTTCGCATTCAGCGCTTCGCCCAGCAGCGCAGCAGTGTAGTCACTGCCGCCACGTCCCAGCGTGGTGGTGCGGCCTTTGCTTTCACTGCCGATAAAGCCCTGAGTAATAATCAGTGCTTCGCCAAGACGTGGCTGCAACTGGCTGGCGGCCAGCTCTTTCAGCTGGGCGACATCGGGCTCAGCACGGCCAAAGCGATCATTGGTACGCATCACTTTGCGCACGTCAAACCATTCCGCCGCCTGTTTGCGCTCACGCAGGATCTCAACAAACAGCAGGGTGGACATCAGTTCACCGTGGCTGACCAGTTCATCGGTCAGTGCGGTGGAGGTCGCCAGCGCAGAGGTTTCTGACAACGTGGCGATATTCTCGATCATGCGGTCGATCTCTTCGCGAATCACATCCGGCTGTTGCAGGCGATCAATAATCGCATACTGAATACGGCGGATTTCATCGAGATGGTAAGCACGCTCTTCCAGCTGCTTACCTTCAGCCAGCGCAACCAGCAAATTGGTGATGCCAGCGGAGGCGGATAACACCACCAGACGCACGCTTGCATCGGCCAGCACCACATCGGCGCTGCGGTTCATAGCATCAAAGTCGGCCACACTGGTGCCGCCAAATTTCGCCACGATAAGATCAGATTGGGACATGATAAATTTCACTGCCTCGTGTCAGGATAGTAAGGATCAGCCTTGGCACAAGGGGAGAGCAGGATAGGGAGACGTAGAACAGAGTGACTACATACACCCAGAAGCGCCCCACCTTGCAGTACGTTCGACTGCGAACGCGCCTGGTGACAACCCAGAGGATTCAGCCCCTGTGGTCGATATTCCGCACTCCGCGTACGTGATACCTCGGCGTCGCATCCCATAATGTGTTTTCCCCGGATACGGTTCCTCCAACACACTGCCTGAGCGACGCGCCTCTTCTGGCTTACGCACAGGTGCGTAAGTAGCGGCCTACAAATAACGGTTTCTTATGGCGCTGTCAATGCCGGCGTGCATTTCCGTGCTAAAACGCCGGAAAATGATGCAGCACAATGCACTTCGCGTGCCGTTGCCACAACATAGCACCAGAATTTTTTGCCTTTCGGCGCGAACTGTCGTCATACTGAACAGCTATAGGAAACGATAGTCGTAACCTGTTGCAGGAAAAGGGGAGTCGTGTGCTGACAACAGGTAAGATGGCGTCCGCCTGAATTACGGTTCTTAAATCATAAAGAGTGTTGCTATGAAAAATATCAATCCGACACAAACCGCTGCCTGGCAAGCCCTGCAGCAGCATTTTGACCAGATGAAAGATGTGCAGATCTCTGATCTGTTTGCCAAAGATAGCGATCGTTTTGCCAAATTTTCCGCCACATTTGCCGATCAGATGCTGGTGGATTTTTCCAAAAACCGTATTACCAGTGAAACTCTCGGCAAGCTGCTGGCGCTGGCCAAAGAGACCGATCTGCAGGGCGCCATCCGTTCCATGTTCAGCGGTGAAAAAATTAACCGTACTGAAGAGCGCGCGGTACTGCATGTGGCGCTGCGTAACCGCAGTAACACGCCGATTGTGGTCGATGGCAAAGATGTGATGCCAGAAGTAAATGCGGTGCTGGAGAAGATGAAAGGCTTCTCAGAGCGCATTATCAGCGGCGACTGGAAAGGTTACACCGGTAAGCCGATTACGGATGTGGTGAATATTGGTATCGGCGGCTCTGACCTCGGACCGTTTATGGCAACCGAAGCACTGCGCCCGTTCAAAAATCACCTGAATATGCACTTCGTTTCTAACGTTGATGGTACGCATATTGCTGAAGTGCTGAAAAACGTCAGCCCGGAAACCACGCTGTTCCTGGTGGCGTCGAAAACCTTCACCACTCAGGAAACCATGACCAACGCCCACAGCGCGCGTGACTGGTTCCTCAACAGTGCAGGCGACCAGCAGCATGTGGCGAAGCACTTTGCGGCGCTGTCGACCAATGCGAAAGCGGTCGGTGAATTTGGTATCGATACTGCCAATATGTTCGAGTTCTGGGACTGGGTGGGTGGCCGTTATTCACTGTGGTCAGCGATTGGTCTGTCGATCATTCTGTCTGTCGGATTCGATAACTTTGTCCAGCTGCTGAGCGGCGCGCACGAAATGGACAAGCACTTCGCCAATACCCCAGCAGAGCAAAACCTGCCGGTACTGCTGGCGTTAATCGGTATCTGGTACAACAACTTCTTTGGTGCGGAAACTGAAGCGATTCTGCCATACGACCAGTATATGCACCGTTTTGCCGCTTACTTCCAGCAGGGCAATATGGAGTCCAACGGTAAGTATGTTGATCGTAACGGCAATGCGGTGAACTACCAGACTGGTCCGATTATCTGGGGTGAGCCGGGCACCAATGGTCAGCATGCGTTCTACCAGCTGATTCACCAGGGCACCAAACTGATCCCGTGTGACTTTATCGCACCTGCAATCAGTCATAACCCACTGAGCGATCACCATGCCAAACTGCTGTCGAACTTCTTCGCACAGACCGAAGCACTGGCATTTGGTAAATCACGTGAAGTGGTGGAGCAGGAGTTTGCTGCGGCAGGTAAAGATGCTAAGTCCGTTGAGCATGTGGCGCCATTCAAAGTGTTTGAAGGCAACCGCCCAACCAACTCCATCCTGCTGCGTGAAATTACGCCGTTCAGCCTGGGCGCGCTGATTGCGCTCTATGAGCACAAAATTTTCACCCAGGGCGCGATCCTCAACATCTTCACCTTCGATCAGTGGGGTGTTGAGCTGGGCAAACAGCTGGCGAACCGTATTCTGCCTGAACTGGCTGACGATACGGCGATTAACAGCCACGACAGCTCGACTAACGGTCTGATTAACCGTTACAAATCCTGGCGTTAATCGTCATTTTCAGGCCAGCGTATGCTGGCCTGAACACGCCTGTTGCAGCGCATACCGGGCGGTATTTTTGAGACTCATGCCGCATTTTTAGCTGATAAAACTGGTAAAAACAGGCAAGTTCGACTCAGTTTTATCTGAAAAAGCTGATTAAGGCCATTTTTTAACCCAAGATTAATCTGAATCACCCTCTAAGCAAAAGTGGTCTCATTATTGCTATTTCTGTATCTAATTAAATGATTAATATCGATTAATTTGATTTTTTTGACGCTTTTTGGTTTTTATTGGCAAGTGTTTCAGCGGGTTGTTAGTTGTCAGATTATTATGCTGAAAATATATTTATTATTAATGTTAAATATTGTTTGATTCTGATATTTCTTGTCAAATTGTTAATAATTGCTGTTTTCCTGCCATTTCTTGCCGCAAAAAAATCGCTTTTCTGCACCGCCGCCGCCCCCTGATTTCTGATAATAGCTTGCCCTATACTGAACTGGCCTGGATTTGATCCGGGTGGGTTATCCATTCATCTAATGAAGGGAAGTTGTTATGAAAAAAGTGTTATGTGCTACTGCAGCCGTAATCTATTTCGCCACGGCGTCCGCAGCATTTGCGGCGGCTGGCGAAACGGCTGATGCTGCACCTGCAGCTGCTGAGACCGGTGCTGCGGCAGGCGCATCTGCGGGCGCATTGTCCGCCGGTGCTTCTACTGCCGTGGGTGTTGGTGCGCTTGGCGCGTTGGTGGGTGTCGCTATAGCCGCTTCTGGCGGTGGTGACGGTTCCAATACCGGTACAACAACCACAACCACGACGAGCACAACTCAATAAGTTGGCTTAATTAATCATAACCACACAGTCGTGTGGTTATTTTTTGACTTTGTCGGAATACGTTCAGGGATAAACAGGTGCGTCATATTCCATTGTTGCTTCTCTGCCTGTTGCTGCAGGCATGTACCGCTACCCAGAAAGGGGTAGGGGAGACCGTAAAACGGGCGTTTACCGGACTTGATGACGTCACCGTCCCGCAGGAACGTATCCAGTCAATTCCCTATGCCAGCATGTATCTGCGCATCGATGACGGCCAGCGCATTTTCGTCGTGCTGGGTTACGACGAAGACGGGCAACTGAAATGGGTGACCCAGGACCAGGCGATGCTGGTGACCCGCAACGGACGTATTGTTCGCACACTCAGCCTGTACGATAACCTCGTGAATGTGAATAACCAGCAGCAGGACCCGCTGGGCAAAGGGCTGACGCTGACCGACGGCGACAGCTGGACGCGCACCATGATCTGGACCGAGAACCAGCAACTGCGTTCCGGCACCGCCGTTTCTCGTTTTGTCCGTGAACCAGACCAGGTGCTGGAACTGGCGGGTAAGCGTGTGGCCTGCCGGGTGTTCCGCGAAGATGTCACGATCGATGCGCTGGGCAAATCCTGGGAAAACTGGTTCTGGCTGGATGCCACTACCGGCCAGGTTCGTCAGACTCAGCAAATGGTCGGAGCGGACACTCTCTCTGTTGAAACCACAATCCTGAAACCCGCGAAATCATGAAAAAAATCAATCAACTTCTCGCAGGAATGATCGCCTGTCTGCCGTTGCTGGCTCTCGCAGACAGCCTGGTAACCGTACATTATCCGGGGCAAAGCAGCACTGCGGTGGTCAGCCATGCCGCGAATCTGGAACAACTGGTGACCAGTCCGGCGCTGCAGGGGAAAACCTGGTGGCCCGGCACGGTGATTGCCGACACGATGGCGACGGCGGTAGCGCAGCAGCAGTACCAGCAGTTAATGGCGCGTCTGCAGGCCTTCCGTGCCGACAGCAGCGGCGACAAAGCCGCCACCATCAGCTATGTGATTCAGCAACTGACGGCGGTGAAGGTGACAGGCCGGCAGATCACCAGTCTCGATCCTGACTGGGTGCGTCTGCATCCGGAAGATAATCGCCTGCTGAGTGGCGCATATGACGTGTACACGCTGGCGAAACCAGACACGGTCACGCTGTTTGGCGCGCTGAGCGGCAGTGGCAAAGTGAGCTGGCAGCCGGGAGCCTCGGTGCGCGATTATCTGGAGGAGCATGAGCGGTTATCTGGCGCAGAACGCAGTATCGCTGTAGTGATCGCCCCATCAGGCGAAGTCACTCAGGCGCCAGTCGCTTACTGGAACCACCGTCATATTGAAGTTGAGCCGGGTTCAACCATTTATCTCGGTTTCTCTTCCTGGTCATTGCCGGGAGAGTGGGAAGATTTGAATCAACAAATTATTTCTGTTTTGACGCACCGGATGCCTGACTGATGAAAAAACGCTATCTTCTCAGCTTATTATCCATTTCAGTCGCCTGTGCCTGCCAGGCCATGGCGGCAACATACCCTGAGCCGATTGGCCCGTCACAGTCAGATTTTGGCGGCGTGGGCCTGATGCAGGTGCCGACGGCGCGCATGGCCAGAGAGGGCGAATTCAGCCTTAACTATCGCTGGAACGATCAGTATCGTTTCTATTCCACCTCCGTACAGCTGTTTCCGTGGCTGGAAGCGACGATTCGCTATACCGATGTCACCACCCAACTCTACAGTAATGTCGCCAGCTTCAGTGGTAATCAGAGCTATAAAGATAAAGCGTTCGACCTGAAACTGCGCCTGTGGGAAGAGGGATACTGGCTGCCGGAAGTGGCAATTGGGACACGCGACCTTGGCGGTACGGGGCTGTTCGACAGTGAATATCTGGTGGCGACCAAGGCATGGGGCCCCTTTGATTTTACGCTTGGCGTCGGCTGGGGCTATCTCGGTAACAGCGGCACGCTGAAGAACCCATTCTGCGAATACAGTGAGAAGTATTGTACCCGCAGCAGCGGTGGTTCAGCCGGTTCGATCAATGGTGACCAGATGTTCCATGGCCCGGCGGCGTTGTTTGGCGGGGTGGAATACCAGACGCCGTGGCAACCCCTGCGCCTGAAAATGGAGCTGGAAGGCAACGATTACCGTGGCGATTACGCGGGCCGTCTGAAGCAGACCAGCAAAATTAACGTCGGCGCAATTTACCGCATCACGGACTGGGCGGATCTCAACCTCAGTTATGAGCGCGGTAATACCGTGATGGCCGGCTTTACACTGCGTACCAACTTCAATGACTTGCGCCAGTCGCACATTGACAGCCCGAAACCGGCATACCGTCCTAATCCGCAGTCGGAATTTCTGCAGGCGACCGTCGCAGGGGGTCAGCTCAGCGACCTGAAATACAACGCTGGCCTGGATGCGCCAAACCTGCAGACGAAGGGCAATACGCTGTATGTCACGGGTGAGCAGTACAAATATCGCGACACCCAGGAAGGCGTTGATCGCGCGAATGCGATTCTGATGAATAACCTGCCACAAAATATCGACACGCTGCGTGTTACCCAGACGCGCTATGGTATGCCGCAGGTGACCACGGAAACCCGCGTGGACAGTCTGCGCCAGCAACTGGAGGGTTACCCTCTTGGTCAGGACAAACCGCTGGCACAGCAGCGCATTAACCCGGTGGACCCGGAGAAAACCGACCAGGGCTACTACATCGAAAAAGACCGCCTGAACTTCAATATTGCGCCAGTGCTTAACCAGTCGCTGGGCGGGGCAGAAACCTTCTATATGTATCAGGTCGGGGTTTCCGGTAATGCCAATTACTGGCTGACGGATCACCTGCTGCTGGATGGGGGCGTGTTTGTAAACCTTGCCAATAACTATGACAAGTTTAACTACACCAACCCACCGCTCGATTCGTCGCTGCCGCGCGTGCGTACCCGCATTCGTGAATATGTGCAGAACAACGCCTACGTGAATAACCTGCAGGCGAACTACTTCCAGTATTTCGGCGGCGGTTTCTATGGCCAGGTCTATGGCGGTTATCTGGAAACCATGTATGGCGGTGCAGGTGCTGAACTGTTGTATCGTCCGCTGGACGCGAGCTGGGCAGTGGGCATCGATGCCAACTACGTCAAGCAGCGTGACTGGGACAACATGATGAACTTCACTTACTACAAAGCCAAAACCGGTCATCTGACAGGCTACTGGCAGCCATCCTTTATGGATGATGTGCTGGTGAAAGTGAGTGTCGGTCAGTATCTGGCGCAGGATAAAGGCGGCACGGTGGATATCTCCAAACGCTTTGACAGCGGTATCACCATTGGCGCCTATGCCACCATCACCAATGTATCGGCAGAAGAGTATGGTGAAGGGGACTCCACCAAAGGCTTCTACGTCTCGATTCCAATGGATCTGTTTAGTCTGAATCCGGTGCGTGGCCGGGCGCAGATCAACTGGACACCACTGACGCGTGACGGTGGTCAGATGCTGGGTCGTAAATACAATCTGTATGACATGACCAGCGATCGCGATATCAATTATCGTTAATCCTGCAGGGCGGCCATCGTGCCGCCCTGTGATTATTCACACTACCGTATTGTGATCTTCATCACACTAAAGCATATTGTGATTAACGGCCTTTGCTGTGCCATAACAATAACTTTAGAGGATAAGAGCATGATTTCGGGAACCCGTGTCGCCAATGCACTGCAAATGGTGCTGAATTTCGGCCTGCTGGTGCTGGGCATTATTCTGGTGATTTTTCTCGGTAAAGAAACCATTCATCTGGGCAATGTGCTGCTCAATTCCAGTGAACAGGCCTCTTCCTATCTGCTGATCGAAGGGATCGTGATTTACTTTCTCTACTTCGAGTTTATTGCGTTGATTGTGAAGTATTTCCAGTCTGGCTATCACTTCCCGCTGCGCTACTTTGTCTATATCGGCATTACGGCGATTATCCGCCTGATTATCGTCGACCATAAAAACCCGTTTGATACCCTGATTTATGCGGCGGCGATCCTGATTCTGGTGGTGACGCTGTGGCTGGCGAACAGTAATCGTCTGAAGCGCGAATAAAACAGTGAAGGCGCGCCAGGCTCTGCGTTACACTACGGCATCTGATTATTTACCCGGAGATGCCGTATGTCGGATAACGCGCTTGGCTTGCTGCGCGCGCTTGCATGGCTCCCTGTCTCGTCACCTTTGCTGAAGGCACCGCTGCTGGACTGGCTGCTGGAAGAAGACTCCATGACGGCGCGTTTTGAGCGCCACTGTCATCAGGTGACTGTTGAACCCATACGTGAAGGTTTTATCAGCGCGGCTGAGGTGGGCGATGAGCTGGCATTACTGCCACTGGAATCGCGCTACTGGCTGCGTGAAATCGTGCTGTCTGGTGATGGCGTGCCCTGGCTGGCTGGCCGCACCGTCGTGCCGGAATCGACACTGCAGGGACCGGAAGCGATGCTGCAGAATCTGGGGACCCGCCCGCTGGGACGCTACTTATTCTCCTCTTCGACGCTGACCCGTGATTTTATTGAACCCGGCCAGATCGGGGCGCTGTGGGGACGCCGTTCCCGCCTGCGTCTGGCGGATAAACCGTTACTTCTGACTGAACTCTTTTTACCTGCTGCGCCGCTCTACCAGAGCGTGGCGGCAGAAGGATTACAATAACGTGGAAAGACCTCTGCAACTTACCCGCTTCCAGGCCTATAGCCGCCTGATGCGCATTGATAAACCGATTGGCTCGCTGTTATTACTCTGGCCGACCCTGTGGGCGTTGTGGCTGTCTGGCATGGCGGTTCCGGCACTGAATGTGCTACTGGTCTTCGTGCTGGGCGTATTCTTTATGCGTGCGGCGGGTTGTGTGGTGAATGATTTTGCCGATCGTAAAATCGATGGTCATGTGAAACGCACGGCATTACGCCCGCTCCCCAGCGGGGCTGTCAGCGAGAAAGAGGCGAAGCTGCTGTTTGTCGCGCTGGTGCTGGTCTCCTTTGCGCTGGTACTGACCATGAATGCGATGACCATCTGGCTCTCGTTCGCCGGTCTGGCGCTGGCGTGGATGTATCCGTTTATGAAGCGCTATACCCATCTGCCGCAGGTGGTGCTGGGCGCGGCATTTGGCTGGTCGATTCCGATGGCGTGGGCGGCGGTGAGTGAAAGCGTACCGTTAACCTGCTGGCTGCTGTTCCTGGCGAATATCTGCTGGACGGTGGCATACGATACGCAATATGCCATGGTGGATCGTGATGACGACCTGAAAATTGGCGTGAAATCGACCGCCATTCTGTTTGGCCGTTACGATAAGCTGATTATCGGTTTGCTGCAGCTGGCTACCCTGGTGCTGATGCTGGCAATTGGCCAACTGATGCAGCTGAACAGCGCATTTTACTGGTCACTGCTGGCGGCAGCGGTGCTGTTTGTGTATCAGCAGAAGCTGATTGCCGCTCGTGAGCGTGACCCCTGCTTCCAGGCCTTTCTGAATAACAATTATGTGGGTCTGGTGCTGTTTATTGGCGTGGCGCTGAATGCCGCACCACTGGCGGGTTTACTGCCGTAATAAAAAAGGGAGCCCTCTGGCTCCCTTTTACATCACTCAGCGGTTGCCTCTTCAGGCGCCGCCGCGCTTTCAATCGTTATCCGCACTTCCTGCGTAATTAACTCTGCCAGCAACTGATAAACCTTCTGCGTCTGCTCCAGCTGCGCATCGCCGCTGTCGCTGATATAGCCTTCATCACGCAGTGTCAGCACCAGTGATGAGAACACCGCCTTATCAAAGAACTCTGGCGCGTTAATACCGTGCAGTACCGACAGGCGTTGCGCCATGGTACGGCTCTCTTTCTCCAGTGAACCGCGGTTGATCGACGGATTGGCGCTGAGAATAGAGAACGTGATGGCATAACGTTGCAGTGTTTCGCGGATGCCCGCTGCCAGCAGTTGCAGGGTACGGGAACGTGCTGGTGCATAGCGCAGCTGTGTTTCATCTGTGCTAATCAGCCCCTGACGCTCCAGTTCCGCAATCAGTGCGTCCAGCACGTCCGGCAGTTCTTCGCTGTGCCAGCGCAGGAACAGCTCGCCTTTCAGCATCGGGTAAATCACGCAAACCTGACGTAACAGCTCGGCGCGCGACAACTGGCGATGCTGCTGCACAATGGCGGCAATCAGCGATGGCAGCACCAGCATATGCTGGATGTTGTTGCGGTAGTACGTCATCAGCACTGCCTGCTCGCGCGGCAGAATAACGATGTCGCCGATATTATCCTGCTCAGTTTCAAACTTATTCATCGCCAGTGCGCTCTCCAGCAGCGCTTCCGCACTGCTGTCCGGCACGGTGGCATCCGGCGAATAAGGCACGTTGCGCATCAGCTGCACGTAACACTCAAGCTGTTCAATCAGCTGTTCACGGGTGAGTGAACGCTGACGTGAGGCCAGCAATGCGGTGACGCACAGGTTCATGGCGTTGGCCGCACCGGCGTTATTAATCCGCACCATTACATGCTGGGCAATATCATTCACCGCTGGCGTCAGCCAGGCAGGGCGCTGCGCTTCGATAGGATCAATCGACTCACGCCACTCAGGCACATGCTTGTTCAGATAGTTCACCAGCGGCAGCGGTTCACCGAAGTTAACATAGCCCTGACCGAGGTTGCGTAGCTTACGCAGCCCGCGCACCATCTGGGTAAAGCTTTCCTTCTCTTTGGTGGCGCCGCGCAGCTCTTTGGCATACGTCCCCACCTCCATCACGTGTTCGTAGCCGATATAGATCGGCACCAGCGTAATAGGGCGATTACCGCCGCGCAGCATGGCCTGAATGGTCATCGACAGGGTGCCGGTTTTCGGCTCCAGCAGACGCCCGGTACGCGAACGGCCACCTTCCACAAAGTATTCCACGGAGTAGCCGCGGCTAAACAGCTCACCGAGGTATTCGCGGAACACCGTGGCATAGAGTTTATTGCCTTTAAAGGTACGGCGAATAAAGAACGCACCAAGGCGGCGGAAAATCGGGCCGGCTGGCCAGAAGTTGAGGTTAATGCCTGCGGCGATATGCGGCGGCACCAGCCCCTGGTGATACAGCACGTAGGAGAGCAGCAGATAGTCCATGTGGCTGCGGTGGCAGGGCACATAGACGATTTCGTGGCCATCCTGCGCCAGCTGGCGTACGCGCTCGCCGCCGCTGACATTAATGCCCTGATACAGCTTGCTCCAGGTCCAGCCCATCACGCGGTCGGTCAGGCGGATTGCCTCATAAGAGAAATCAGCGGCAATCTCTTCCATCATTTCGATGGCATTTTGCTGCGCCTTATCCTGAGAGATTTTGCGCGTACGCGCTTCATCCTCTATCGCTTTCGCGATAGCCTTCGATTGCAGCAGACGTGAGAACAGCTCCTGACGAGCAGGCAGGCGTGGACCGACGGCAGCCAGGCGCTGACGGGAGAAGTGAATACGCGCCACGCGCGCCAGTTTCTGCGCGATGGTTTTGTCTGTACCGTGTTCGGTCGCCATACGGCGCAGCGACACTGTCGGCGAGAAGCGGACAAAGTTGTCTCGCCCTAACCACAGCACGGCAAAGAATTTCTCAATACCGTTCAGCACCCGCAGATGCGGCGTCTGTTCGCCCTGTACTTCACGCCCCGGCGCACGGCCAAACATCACGGAAACCGGCACCATCTGCACATCCAGATCAGGATTGCTGCGGTGCAGGTCCAGATAGTCGTGAAACAGCTTCACCGACTCCAGATTAGGCACGAAATAAGGGAACACGCGCGGGCCATCGTGGATAAACACATAGCGCGGCAACACCGTGCCATCGATTTCCAGCGGCTCCAGCGGGTCGGGCAGGTCATGTTTTAGACACTGCGCACGCAGGACCAGCAGATCCACCTTTGAATCATAAGGTAATACATACATAATGGGGCGCGAGCTATCCAGCCCCTGTTCGGCTACCGGATCGGCCGGAATAGCTTTACTCTTCACCAAAAGTGAGAGTGGTAAGTTCAGTAACTTATAGTAAAAATTACGCCAACCTGACATAGACAATATGAAGCCTCTTGTTAGCAAAGCGCGGCAAGCATACCAGAAAGCGCACGCAAGATCTGTTGTGTTGCATTTTGTGCGCCACCCAGACGTTGACGTTAAACATCTGAAAGGGTTCCCTCATTATGGCAAATAATGTCACCGGACTGACAAGAATCATTAAAGCAGCGGGTTATTCATGGCAGGGATTGTGCGCCGCATGGCGACATGAAGCTGCATTTCGCCAGGAGCTGGTGGCGGCGGTTATCGCGACGGCCATTGCCTGCTGGCTGGATGTTGACGCGGTGACGCGGGTGCTGCTGATTGGTTCAGTGGTGCTGGTGGTTATCGTTGAAGTGCTGAACAGCGCGCTGGAAGCGGTGGTGGATCGCATCGGCAGCGAGCATCATCCCCTGGCCGGGCGCGCCAAGGATATGGGGTCGGCTTCGGTGTTACTGAGCATTCTGCTGGCGCTGTTTGTCTGGCTGATGTTGCTGTGGCCGTAAGCCGTTTTTCCGCGAGGCGTGCCGCAAACTGAGGCTTTTTCGCTAAATTTGGGTTCCCAGCCTGCAAATACCTGTATATACTCACAGCGACTGTATAAACAACCAGGGGGCGGAATGAAAGCATTAACGGCAAGGCAGCAGCAGGTATACGATCTGATTCGTGATCATATTAATCAGACGGGTATGCCACCGACACGCGCCGAAATTGCTTCGCAATTAGGTTTCCGTTCCCCGAATGCGGCTGAAGAACACCTGAAAGCGCTGGCACGTAAAGGCGTGATTGAGATTGTTTCCGGCGCTTCACGCGGTATCCGCCTGATGCAGGAAGAAGAGACTGGCCTGCCGCTGATTGGCCGCGTTGCCGCCGGTGAGCCGCTGCTGGCGCAGGAACATATCGAAGGCCATTTCCAGGTGGATGCTGGTCTGTTCAAACCGAATGCTGATTTCCTGCTGCGTGTCAGCGGTATGTCGATGAAAGATATCGGCATTATGGATGGCGATTTGCTGGCGGTACACAAAACGCAGGATGTGCGTAATGGCCAGGTCGTCGTGGCGCGCATTGATGACGAAGTGACCGTCAAACGCCTGAAAAAGCAGGGCAATGTGGTGCATCTTCTGGCTGAAAATAGTGAGTTTGCGCCCATTGTTGTCGACCTGCGTCAGCAATCTCTGACGATTGAAGGTCTGGCCGTGGGTGTGATCCGCAACGGCAACTGGCTGTAATCTTTACCTCCCCGACGCCTGCGCGCACCTGGTTTTACCGTCGTGCGCGTAAGGTCGATTCGCGTTAACCCTCAGTCTGGTAAACATTCTGATGACGCTGTGGAAGCCTGTGCGATTCTTTACCGTTACTGATAAAAATCTCTGGCGCCTGGCGTTGCCGATGATCCTCTCCAATATTACCGTGCCACTGCTGGGTCTGGTGGATACGGCGGTCATTGGCCATCTCGACAGTCCGGTCTACCTCGGCGGAGTGGCAATTGGCAGCACTGCAACCAGTTTTCTGTTTATGCTGCTGCTGTTTCTGCGTATGAGCACCACCGGCTTAACCGCGCAGGCGTTTGGCGCGGGCGATAAAGCGGCGCTGGCGCGAGCCCTGATTCAGCCGCTCTGCATGGCGCTGGCGGCGGGCGGTCTGTTTGTCCTGCTGAAAGCACCACTCAGCGATCTGGCGCTCTCCGTGGTTGGGGGCAACCCTGAGGTATTACACCAGGCACATCTGTTTATGTCGGTTCGCTGGCTGAGTGCGCCAGCGATGCTGGCGAATCTGGTGATCCTTGGCTGGCTGCTGGGCGTGCAGTATGCACGTGCGCCCGTGATCCTGCTGGTCGTCGGCAACCTGGTCAATATTCTGCTCGATTTGTGGTTTGTGATGGGGCTGCACTGGGGCGTGCAGGGGGCTGCGGCGGCAACGGCGCTGGCGGAATATGTCACGCTGCTGATTGGCCTGATAATGGTGTGGCGGGTGCTGAAATTACGCGGTATCTCGCTGCCGCTGCTGCGCAATAGCTGGCGCGGTGACTTTCGTCGTTTGCTCAGGCTGAACCGCGACATTATGCTGCGTTCGCTGATGGTGCAGCTCTGCTTCGCTTCTCTGACGGTGTTTGGTGCCCGACTCGGCAGTGATGTCGTGGCGGTTAACGCCGTTTTGCTGATGTTTCTGACCTTTACCGCCTATGCGCTGGATGGCTTTGCCTATGCAGTGGAAGCGTATTCTGGTGAGGCCTGTGGCGCACGCGACAGCAGTAAGTTGCTGCGTGTGTGGCGTGCCTCCTGTCGTCAGGCAGGTCTGGTCGCGCTCGCTTTTGCTCTGCTCTATGCTGCCTGCGGCCCGTGGCTGGTGGCATTGTTAACCTCCTTACCGGAATTGCGTGAACTGGCCGATCGCTATTTGCTATGGCAGGTTATTCTGCCGCTGGCGGGTGTCTGGTGTTATCTGCTGGATGGCATGTTTATTGGTGCGACACGCGGCAGTGAAATGCGCAACGGCATGGCGGGTGCGGCGCTGGGGTATGCACTGACTTTGCTGACACTCCCCTGGCTGGGTAATCATGGCTTATGGCTCGCGGTGACGGTCTTTCTGATGCTGAGAGGACTTACACTGTGGCTGATCTGGCGTCGCCACTGGCGCCACGACAGCTGGTTCGCCACCTGAAATATTTCCTTACGGCTCAGTTTCCCCGCGTTTTCATTTGAATAATGACTTGATTTCAGGGTGTTAAGCCATCTTATTCCCGATGTGAACCGTTCTGATTAATGTCTCTCGCTATTTTTTTTCATTTTTTGTCTATAATTAACTATGTAATAAGTAATCAAGTGGCGATTTATGCTGATGGTTGATCTTTAGCTAAGACGAAATGCCAATGTTGTTATTAAAGGAGGCACTATGAATAGCGACCAGGCTAGCGGTAACTGGAAACAGTTTAAAGGTAAAGTGAAGGAAAAATGGGGCAAGCTAACCGATGACGATATGACCGTGATCGAAGGGAAACGCGATCAGCTGGTCGGTAAAATTCAGGAGCGATACGGTTACGCTAAAGAGGAAGCGGAAAAAGAAGTCTCAGACTGGGAAAGCCATAACCGCGATTATCGCTGGTAATATTTGCGACACCAGATATTGATACAGCATTCCTGCCCGGGCACACGGAGGTGCCACCTACCGCGGTCGCTTAGCGACCGCGCTTCTTGCTCACCACACTATGATCGTGATCGCAGCTTTCCTGATGAGTACAGGACTCCACTTCCCGACAGCCGTTACACAAACCGTGCGCTTCAATCACGTTGTGACGTAAGGCGAAGCCGGATTTGCGGGCCAGCGCCTGCAGAATCTCTTCCACACCCTCTGCATGCTGCTCATTCACCACGCCGCAGCGATCGCAAATCAGCATCGCAGAACTGTGCTGTGGCTCTTCAAAGTGGTGGCACACCACATAACTGTTATTCGATTCCACGCGATGGATAAAACCCTGTTCCAGCAGGAAATCGAGCGCACGATAGACCGTCGGGGGTTTTGCCTGAGGTTCAGAAACACGCAGCAGATCCAGCAGGTCATATGCGCTGATGGCGCTATTCTGCTCGGTCATCAGGCGCAGCACTTCCAGACGCTGTGGCGTCAGACGTACGTTACGCTGCTGACAGAGTTGCTCCGCCTGCGACAAAATTTGCTCAGGAAGGATGGCGCTCATGATGAATCTCCAGACCGAAATGAGATGTTATTTTATCACAGGCAATAAAAAACGCCGAATGCTCAGTTTTAGCCTCACCGCGCGCTTCAGCAGGCTGAATGCCCCATGCCAGCTCATCCGTTAATCACGCTTTATCTTATATGTGCTGGAATCTACAGAGGTGCTTACGTTTCTTCGTCAGAGGCTGGAATGGTGACGGCATTTTTTCAGCAGTTATCTGATTTGCGGAGAGAAAAAAACCTGTCTACTGTTAATTAATGCTTATCTGGCTAACCGTCTGTTGCTGTCTGTAGCAGTGATAAACGGTTAGTAGCTCGCGAATTCAGATAATAAGTGCAACGCTTGGTCATGTGGATGGAGGGACGGTTAGCTACCGATAAGCTATCCTG
>NZ_CBFFRK010000088.1:0-17425 GCF_965644245.1 Erwinia sp. V71 | reverse complement strand
ATAAGCGAAAACCCTCAGCGAAAGCTGGGGGTTTTTTGCGTTTACGGGACCGGAAAACCGGGCGCGGAAGCCTGAAAAAGCCCGCTTCCCCTGCAGAACAGAGGGAACGCGTGTAAATTCCCTCCCCTGGTGTTATAACTTCTCTGCCTTAAGGTGAAACATTTTCATCTATTGGATGATCTCTCGACATTTGCACAATGAACCGTTATCGTCAGGCATCTGGATGTCTAAACGTATAAACGTATGTGTGTGAGGAAAACAGGTTATGCCAATCAGGGTACCCGATGAACTACCAGCCGTGAATTTCCTGCGTAATGAGAATGTCTTTGTGATGACATCCTCACGCGCCAGCATTCAGGAGATCCGCCCGTTAAAAGTGCTGGTACTGAATCTGATGCCGAAAAAGATTGAGACCGAGAACCAGTTCTTACGCCTGCTCTCCTACTCACCGTTGCAGATCGATATTCAGCTGCTGCGTATCGACAGCCGTGAGTCTCGTAACACGCCGACAGAGCACCTCAACAATTTCTACTGCAATTTCGACGATATCCAGCACGATAACTTTGACGGTCTGATCGTCACTGGTGCACCGCTGGGTCTGGTCGATTTTTGTGATGTGGCGTACTGGCCGCAGATCCAGCGCGTGCTGCACTGGGCGAAAGAGCATGTCACTTCGACGTTGTTTGTCTGCTGGGCGGTACAGGCTGCGCTGAACATTCTCTACGGTATTCCCAAGCAGACGCGTGAGAATAAGCTCTCCGGCGTCTATGAACACCGTACCCTGCACCCGCATGCCTTGCTGACGCGTGGTTTTGACGATCACTTCCTGGCACCACATTCCCGCTATGCCGATTTCCCGACCCAGCTGCTGCGTGATTACACCGATCTGGAAATCTTTGCCGAGTCAGAGCAAACCGGCGCCTACCTGTTTGCCAGCAAGGACAAACGGCTGGCCTTTGTCACCGGCCACCCTGAGTATGATGTGCTGACCCTGGCGGGTGAATATCAGCGTGATTACGAGGCAGGGCTAAATCCGCTGGTGCCGGAGAACTACTTCCCGCATGACAATCCTGAACTGCCGCCGCGTGCCAGCTGGCGCAGCCACGGCAACCTGCTGTTTGCCAACTGGCTGAACTACTACGTCTACCAGATCACACCATACGATCTGCGCCATATGAATCCAACGCTGGACTAATCTTCTACCCGGGCCGATATACATCGGCCTGCTGCTTCCGTTTCTCTATCCCACTGATTATTTGCTTTATTTTCGTATTTTCCCTGACTTGAATAGCGTCTGAAAACCTCTTCCTGTTTCATCATTAATTTATTCTTTTATTTTTCATCATGATATTTGCTTTCAATTTCAAAAATGGAAATTGTTTTTGATTTTGAAATTTATCTGTCTATGATTTGATCCTGCAGGTCAAAAAACAGACACCGATCAGATCAGGAGAGGGCGATCATGACACAACATGCAGTCAGCACTGAACTGGCCTTCAGCCAGCCCTTTGGTAGCGCGGAAAGACAGATACTAACGGAAGAAGCCATCGACTTTCTCACTGAGTTAGTGACGCGCTTTACTCCGCAACGCAATGCCTTACTGGCGGAGCGCGTGCGGCTACAGCGGCGTATCGACAACGGCGAGCTTCCGGATTTTATTTCGGAAATGAATTCCATTAAAAATGATCAGTGGAAAATCCGTGGCATCCCGCCTGATTTACGCGACCGTCGTGTGGAAATCACGGGGCCGGTAGAGCGCAAAATGGTGATCAATGCCCTCAATGCCAATGTGAAAGTGTTTATGGCGGACTTTGAGGATTCGCTGGCACCTTCCTGGGAGAAAGTGATCGCCGGGCAGATCAACCTGCGTGATGCCGTTCGCGGCACCATCAGTTATCAGAATGAAGCGGGCAAGATCTATCAGCTGAAACCCGATCCGGCAGTGCTGATCTGTCGGGTGCGTGGCCTGCATCTGCCGGAAAAACATGTGTTATGGCGCGGTGAAGCGATCCCCGGCAGCCTGTTTGATTTTGCCCTCTACTTTTTTCATAACGCCGAAGCGTTGCTGGCCAAAGGCAGTGGCCCCTATTTCTACCTGCCCAAAACCCAGAGCTGGCAGGAAGCGGCATGGTGGAGCGAGGTCTTCAGTTTTACCGAGGATCGTTTTGATCTGCCGCGCGGCACGATCAAAGCCACACTGCTGATTGAAACCCTGCCGGCGGTATTTCAGATGGATGAGATCCTCTGGTCGCTGCGCGATCATATTGTCGGGCTGAACTGTGGCCGCTGGGATTACATCTTCAGCTATATCAAAACGCTGAAGAATCATCCCGATCGCGTGCTGCCTGATCGCCAGTCGGTCACGATGGATCAGGGCTTTCTTGATGCTTACTCGCGACTGCTGATTAAAACCTGCCACCGTCGCGGTGCGATGGCGATGGGGGGAATGGCGGCGTTTATTCCCAGCAAAGACCCGGCACGCAATGAATGGGTGCTGAATAACGTTCGTGCCGATAAACAGCGCGAAGCGGATAACGGCCATGATGGCACCTGGATTGCTCATCCCGGGCTGGCGGACAGCGTGATGGCGGTATTTAACCTGGCGCTGGGCGACAGAGCCAATCAGCTGGAGGTCTTGCGGGAAACGGATACGCCGATCAGCGCGGAACAGCTGCTGGCGCCGTGCGTCGGACAGCGTACTGAAGCGGGCATGCGCGCCAATATCCGTGTGGCGGTGCAGTACATCGAGGCCTGGATCGGCGGCAATGGTTGTGTGCCGATCTACGGTCTGATGGAAGATGCCGCGACCGCCGAAATCTCCCGTACCTCGATCTGGCAATGGATACGCCACCAGAAGACGCTGGAAAACGGCCAGCCTGTCACACGTGAACTGTTCAGTCAGATGCTGGCTGAAGAGATGCGGGTGATTGAGCATGAGCTGGGAGAGCAGCGTTTTCGCCAGGGACGATTTGCCGAGGCGGCACAGCTGATGGAACGCATCACCACTGAAAGCGAACTGGTGGAGTTTCTCACTCTGCCGGGCTACCACCTGATCCCCTGAGCACAAGGAGTATCCGCGATGACCTCACGTACCCAACAAATTGAGCAGACAGAGCAAGCCTGGCGCGATGCACGCTGGCAAGGGATTACCCGGCCTTATAGCGCCGCAGACGTAGTTAAACTGCGGGGTTCCGTGAACCCGGCCTGCACGCTGGCCCAGCAGGGCGCTGAAAAACTGTGGGCGTTACTCAACGGCGGGGCGAAGAAAGGCTATATCAACAGCCTCGGCGCGCTGACCGGTGGACAGGCGCTGCAGCAGGCGAAAGCGGGCATTGAGGCGATCTACCTGTCCGGCTGGCAGGTGGCGGCCGATGCTAACCTGGCGGGCAGTATGTACCCTGATCAGTCGCTCTACCCGGCGAATTCGGTTCCTGCCGTGGTGGAACGCATCAATAACACTTTTCAGCGTGCCGACCAGATCCAGTGGGCGAACAATATCGAACCGGGCGATGCCCGCTATACCGACTATTTCCTGCCGATTGTGGCAGATGCGGAAGCCGGGTTTGGCGGGGTGCTGAATGCCTTTGAGCTGATGAAAGCGATGATTAGTGCAGGTGCAGCGGGTGTTCACTTTGAAGATCAGCTCGCCTCAGTGAAAAAATGCGGCCATATGGGTGGCAAGGTGCTGGTGCCTACTCAGGAAGCGATTCAGAAACTGGTGGCGGCCCGTCTGGCGGCGGATGTTATGGCGGTGCCTGCTGTGCTGATTGCCCGTACCGATGCGGATGCGGCCGATCTGATCACTTCAGACTGCGACGAGTATGACCGTGAATTTATTACCGGCGAACGTACTCCGGAAGGTTTCTTCCGTACCCGGGCAGGTATTGAACAGGCGATCAGCCGCGCACTGGCGTATGCGCCTTATGCTGATGTGTTGTGGTGTGAAACCTCGACTCCTGATCTGGCACTGGCACGCCGTTTTGCCGACGCCGTGCATGCCCGCTTCCCTGGTAAGCTGCTGGCGTATAACTGTTCGCCGTCGTTTAACTGGAAAAAGAATCTGGATGATCGCACCATCGCGCACTTCCAGCAGTCACTGGCGGAGATGGGCTATAAATATCAGTTTATTACCCTCGCCGGCATCCACAGTATGTGGTTCAACATGTTTGACCTTGCCCATGCCTACGCGCAGGGAGAAGGCATGCGTCACTATGTGGAGAAAGTGCAGCAGCCGGAGTTTGCCGCAATCAGTCAGGGCTATACCTTCGCTTCCCATCAGCAGGAAGTGGGCACTGGTTATTTCGATAATGTCACCACCATTATTCAGGGGGGTGTCTCGTCGGTGACAGCGTTAACCGGTTCTACGGAAGAGCAGCAGTTTAATCACTGACCGCGAGTGCCTTACGTTCCCTCTCTCCGGCAAACGGGGGGAGGGGGCATATCATCAGCCGGAGACGACCGTTATGCTGAATCCACCGGGGCAACAGACTGAACGGCTTATCGCGCAAACCATCCTGCAGGGCTTCGATGCGCAATATGGTCGTTTTCTTGAAGTCACTGCAGGCGCGCAGCAGCGGTTTGAACAGGCTGACTGGCTGGCGGTGCAGCAGGCGATGAAAGCGCGCATCCATCTCTATGATCACCATGTTGGCCTGGTGGTGGCACAGCTGCGTTGCATGACGGGCGCTCAGCTGGAGGATGAAGCGTTTCTCAGTCGGGTAAAGGCGATTTACACCGAACTGCTGCCGGACTATCCGCGTTTTGAAATTGCCGAAAGCTTCTTTAATTCGGTCTACTGTCGCCTGTTCGCTCATCAGGCGTTAACCCCGGAGCGGCTGTTTATCTTCAGTTCGCAGCCAGCACACCGTTTCCGTTCTATTCCGCGCCCGCTGGCGAAAACCTTCAGTGCTGCCAGCGGCTGGCAGGCGCTGTTGCAGCAATTGCTGACGGACCTGCCGCTGCGCCTGCCGTGGCAGGATCTGCCGCGTGATATCGGTTATATCATCGCGCATTTGCAGCAGAATTTCGCCGCGCCAGAACTGGCACAGGCGACGCTAGAAGTGGCTAACGAACTGTTTTATCGCAATAAAGCGGCGTGGCTGGTGGCGAAGCTGCATCTGCCCACGGGCTGCTACGCCTTTTTGCTGCCGATTCATCGCAGCGAGGCGGGAGAGCTGGTGATCGATACCTGCCTGACACGCAAACGCGAGGCCAGCATCGTATTTGGTTTTGCCCGTTCCTACTTTATGGTTTATGCGCCGCTGCCCGCCGCGCTGGTGGAATGGCTACGTGAAATCCTGCCGGGTAAAACCACCGCCGAGCTGTATATGGCGATTGGCTGCCAGAAGCATGGCAAAACGGAAAGCTATCGCGAGTATCTGCACTATATGGCGCGTACTGATGAGCCGTTTGTGGTTGCACCGGGAGTACCCGGCATGGTGATGCTGGTGTTTACGCTGCCGGGCTTTGATCGGGTGTTTAAGGTGATTAAAGATCGCTTTGCGCCACAAAAAGAGGTGACAGCCGCCCGCGTGCGCGAGTGCTATCAGCTGGTGAAAGAGCACGATCGTGTGGGACATATGGCCGATACCCAGGAGTTCGAGAACTTTGCCATAGAACTGGCGCGTATCAGTCCACCGCTGCTGGCTGAACTGCAATGCGAGGTGCCGGAAAAACTGCAGCGACAGGGTGAGATGCTGATTATCAGCCACCTGTATCTGGAACGGCGCATGACGCCGCTGAATATCTGGCTGGAACAGGCCAGCCCGCAGCAGCAGCGCGAAGCGATTGAAGAATATGGCAACGCGGTGAAACAGCTGGCGGCGGCGAATATTTTTCCCGGCGATATGCTGTTCAAAAACTTCGGTGTCACCCGCCACGGCCGGGTGGTGTTCTATGACTATGATGAAATCAGTTATATGACCGAGGTGAATTTCCGTGATATTCCGCCGCCGCGCTACCCGGAAGATGAACTGAGCCTGGAGCCATGGTACAGCGTGGCGCCGGAAGATGTCTTTCCCGAGGAGTTTCGCCACTATCTGTGCAGCGATCCGCAGATTGCGGCGCTGTTTGATGAACTGCATCACGAGTTGTTTCACGCCAGTTACTGGCGCGCATTACAGCAGCGGATTCGCGCCGGGCATATTGAGGATGTGTATGCCTATCGCCGCCGCCAAAGATTTATTCACTTCGCACCTGACGCTGTCGCGGCGTTGGCTGCGAGTGTTACCCGGCCCTCCCCGGGTCTCGCCCCATAGGGGCCGCTGCAGGCAGCGTTCAAATCTGCTCCCGGCAGATTTGTCACCCGGATCACTGACCTGTGTCAGCGTATCGCGGTTCGCACGCTTGCCGCCTTGTTACAGCGCCAGTTGCTCGTGAATACGCGAGTGGCCACCATACTCCCGGGTGATCTCTTTCGCTGCCTTAATCACCAGCGCACCAATCTCGGTCACACGGTCATCGGTGATACGTGATACCGGGCCGGAGATCGAGATCGCGGCAAAAGGCTCGCCATGTTCATCGTAAATACAGGCGGCGACACAGCGCAGACCCAGCGCGTGTTCCTCATCATCAAAGGCGTAACCGGTTTTGCGCACCAGCGCCAGGTTCTCTTTCAGACTGTGCGGTGACATCAGGGTATGCGGCGTGTAGTAATGCAGCCCCTTGCGGTGCAGTAGCCCGGTCACTTGCTGTTCGCTCAGATTAGCGAGAAAGGCTTTGCCCGCGCCGGACGCATGCATCGGCAGTTTGCCGCCAATCGGCGCCGACATGCGCATCAGCTGGGTGCACTGCACCTGGTCGATAATCACTGCCTGATGATCGCTGAGGTCGAGCACCGCCAGATTCACCGTTTCGCCGGAGTCTTCCATCAGCTTGCGCAGCATCGGGTGCACCATTGCCAGCAGATTGCGGCTCTGCAGGAAACTGCTGCCGACCACAAAGGCGTGGGCGCCAATGGTCCAGTAACCCAGATCGCCAACCTGACGGACAAACCCCAGTTGCTGCATGGTGGTCAGCAGGCGATGAGTGGTGGAGTTCGGCAGACCCGACTGCTGCGCCAGTTCCGTCAGCGCCACGCTGCCATGCGATTCGGCGATCGCTTCCAGCAGCTTCAGGCCGCGAGTCAGGGACTGCACCTGGCCGGCGGGTTGCACGCTGCTGGTGGCGGCATTGCGCGGTTTTTTACCTCGTTTCGCCGGGATGGGCGTCGCCATATCGGGCTCCTGATTTTTTCATCTGATGGAAATCATTTTCGTTTTCCTGCTCAATAATGCAACGCTGCAGAATCTGGTCGGATCAGTACCGCACACTGACTGAAAATGTCTCATCTGCCACGCCTTTTACCCTGCCAAAAGTTGTGCCAGTATGTTCTGCTGGCATTTCAGCCAGTGCATTGACGGTGACGAGGCTCGTGTGAGTAACAGAACAGAAGCGCTGCATCAGCAGCTCGCGCAACGCATTATGTTGCTGGATGGCGGTATGGGCACCATGATCCAAAGCTATAAACTGGAAGAAAGCGACTTTCGCGGTGCGCGTTTTGCCGACTGGCAAAGCGATCTGAAAGGCAACAATGACCTGCTGGTACTGACACGTCCGGATATTATCAGCGCCATTCATGACGGCTACCTGGCGGCTGGCGCCGATATTCTGGAAACTAACACCTTTAATGCCACCGCCATTGCGATGGCGGATTACCATATGGAGTCGCTGTCGGCGGAGATTAACTACGAAGCGGCGAAACTGGCGCGTGCCTGTTGTGATAAGTGGACGGCACAAACGCCGGATCGTCCACGCTATGTCGCCGGGGTACTCGGGCCGACAAACCGCACCTGTTCTATCTCACCGGATGTGAACGATCCAGCCTTCCGTAATGTCACCTTTAATCAGCTGGTGGAGGCGTATCGCGAATCTACCCGCGCGCTGGTGGAAGGTGGTGCGGATCTGATTATGATCGAAACGGTGTTCGATACGCTGAATGCCAAAGCGGCGATCTACGCCGTTCAGGCAGAGTTTGACGCGCTGGGTATTGATCTGCCGCTGATGATTTCCGGCACCATTACCGATGCTTCTGGCCGCACACTTTCTGGCCAGACGACCGAAGCATTTTATAACTCACTGCGTCATGGCAAGCCGCTCTCCTTTGGCCTGAACTGTGCGCTGGGGCCGGATGAGCTACGTCAGTATGTGGCGGAGCTGTCACGCATCGCCGAGTGCTATGTCACCGCGCACCCCAACGCCGGTCTGCCGAACGCCTTTGGTGAGTACGATCTCGATGCTACTACCATGGCGGCGCAGATTGGCGAATGGGCGCAGGCAGGTTTCCTGAATATTGTCGGCGGCTGCTGCGGCACCACGCCGGAACATATTGCCGCCATCGCCAAAGCCGTGGAGGGCGTGGCACCGCGTCAGCTGCCGGACATTCCGGTCGGCTGCCGTCTTTCCGGCCTTGAACCGCTGACCATTCTGCCGGAGACGCTGTTTGTTAACGTTGGTGAGCGAACCAACGTGACCGGTTCTGCTAAATTCAAACGCCTGATCAAAGAAGAGAAATACAACGAAGCGCTGGATGTGGCGCGCCAGCAGGTGGAAAGTGGCGCACAGATTATCGATATCAATATGGATGAGGGGATGCTCGACGCTGAAGCGGCGATGGTGCGTTTCCTCAATCTGATTGCCGGTGAGCCGGATATTGCCCGTGTGCCGATTATGATCGACTCCTCGAAATGGGACGTTATCGAAAAAGGTCTGCAGTGCATTCAGGGCAAAGGCATCGTTAACTCTATTTCGATGAAAGAAGGGGTGGAAACCTTTATCCATCATGCCCGGCTGGTGCGCCGTTACGGCGCGGCGATGGTGGTGATGGCGTTTGATGAAGTCGGCCAGTCGGATACCCGCGCGCGCAAAATCGAGATTTGCCGTCGTGCCTATAAGATCCTCACCGAAGAGGTCGGTTTCCCGCCGGAAGATATTATTTTCGACCCGAATATCTTTGCCGTCGCGACCGGTATTGAAGAGCACAACAACTACGCGCAGGACTTTATCGGCGCCTGTGAAGATATTAAGCGCGAGCTGCCGCACGCGATGATTTCCGGCGGTGTATCGAACGTTTCGTTCTCGTTCCGCGGCAATGATCCGGTTCGCGAAGCGATTCACGCGGTATTCCTCTACTACGCCATCCGTAACGGCATGGATATGGGTATCGTAAACGCCGGGCAGCTGGCGATTTACGACGACCTGCCGGCTGAGCTGCGTGATGCGGTGGAAGATGTGGTGCTGAACCGCCGTGACGATGGCACTGAGCGTTTGCTGGACCTGGCGGAAAAATACCGCGGCAGCAAAGCGGATGATGAAGGCAATAAACAGCAGGCAGAGTGGCGCAGCTGGGACGTGGTGAAGCGTCTCGAATATTCGCTGGTTAAAGGCATTACTGAATTTATTGAAGAAGACACCGAAGCGGCGCGTCAGCAGGCAGATCGACCAATTGAGGTGATCGAAGGACCGCTGATGGCGGGCATGAACGTGGTGGGCGATCTGTTCGGTGAGGGCAAAATGTTCCTGCCGCAGGTGGTGAAATCCGCGCGTGTGATGAAGCAGGCGGTGGCTTATCTGCAGCCGTTTATCGAAGCCAGCAAAGAGCAGGGCAAGAGCAACGGCAAAATCGTGCTGGCGACGGTGAAAGGCGATGTGCACGATATCGGCAAAAACATCGTTGGTGTGGTGTTGCAGTGTAATAACTACGAAATTATCGATCTTGGCGTGATGGTGCCGGGCGAGAAAATCCTGAAAACCGCGCGTGAAGAGAACGCCGATATTATCGGGCTGTCGGGCCTGATTACGCCGTCGCTGGATGAGATGGTCAACGTGGCGAAAGAGATGGAACGTCAGGGCTTCACGATACCGCTGCTGATTGGTGGCGCGACCACCTCGAAAGCGCATACGGCGGTGAAAATCGAGCAGAACTACAGCGGGCCGACAGTGTACGTGCAGAACGCCTCGCGTACCGTGGGCGTGGTGTCCTCGCTGCTGTCTGAGACGCAGTATGATGACTTTGTTGCCCGCACGCGCAAAGAGTACGAAACCGTGCGTATTCAGCATGCGCGGAAAAAGCCGCGCACGCCGCCGGTGACGTTGCAGGTAGCGCGTGACAATGGCTTCGCTTTCGACTGGCAGCAGTATACGCCACCGGTGGCACACCGTCCCGGCGTCAGCCAGGTGACCGCTGGCATTGAGACGCTGCGTAATTATATCGACTGGACGCCGTTCTTTATGACCTGGTCGCTGGCGGGAAAATATCCGCGCATTCTGGAAGATGAAGTGGTCGGCGAGGAGGCGCAGCGCCTGTTTGCCGATGCCAATGCGATGCTGGATATGTTGCAGCATAATGGCACGCTGAATCCACGCGGCGTGGTCGGTCTCTTCCCGGCCAACCGGGTGGGCGATGATATTGAAATTTATGCCGATGAATCGCGCCGCGACGTGATTCAGGTCAGCCGTCATCTGCGCCAGCAGACCGAGAAAACGGACTTCGCCAACTACTGCCTGGCGGATTTCGTCGCGCCAAAAGCGAGCGGTAAAGCGGACTATCTTGGCGCGTTTGCCGTTACTGGCGGGCTGGAAGAGGATGCGCTGGCGGAAGCGTATGATGCGCAGCACGATGATTACAATAAAATCATGGTGAAAGCGATTGCGGATCGTCTGGCGGAAGCCTTTGCTGAATACCTGCATGAGCGGGTGCGGAAAGTGATCTGGGGCTATGCGGCGAATGAGAATCTCAGCAATGAAGAACTGATCCGCGAAAATTATCAGGGCATCCGTCCCGCGCCGGGTTATCCGGCGTGTCCGGAGCACACCGAGAAAGCCGCTATCTGGCAGTTGCTGGATGTGGAAAACAATACCGGCATGAAGCTGACCGAATCGTTCGCTATGTGGCCGGGCGCGGCAGTCTCTGGCTGGTATTTCAGCCACCCGGAGAGCAAGTATTTCGCCGTAGCCCAGCTGCAGCGCGACCAGATTGAAGATTACGCGGCGCGTAAAGGGATGTCGGTCACTGAGGTTGAGCGCTGGCTGGCGCCTAACCTCGGTTATGATGCGGATTAATCACGCGGTATGGGGGAGGCGCGCTCCCCCGGCTTCACGTTGTCCGTTCAGACTGCAGGATTTCATCGCCCAGTGCCGCTGCCAGCGCGTTAAGCTGGTGTTCGCTGAGCCACTGGCCTTCCTGTTGTTTTAAATACCTTACCAGTGCCCGCAGCAGCTGATGATTATCGACGCGTTCCAGCATAATGGTGGCCTGCTGCACGCCATCGACGGCTAGCGGAATCAGGGCGTCTGGTCGCACGATAATCGCATCTGTCCTATCCACGGGCGGCTCGTCACTCGCGGTTCCGGTGATATCGTAGTGACACTGAAACGCCTGCTCATTGTTTTCCGTGATAATGGTGGTGTTAAACCGTCCTGCCAGGAAGGCTAAAACCCTGGCCTGGGGGACATCACTGTTTAACCGGTCTCTGATGTGCCCCGGTTCGCGCAACGCCGCCAGCGCGTCTGCGGTAATATTTTGCTGAATAAAATTCTTAAAATAGCCTGTGGCAAGCCCGGTTATCGCCGCTTCATTGCCGCCATTCTCACGCGCAGTGTGCAGGCTACCGACAATCCCGGGGAGCGTAAGGTTACTGCCGGAAGGCGTTTGAAACAGCAGGCTGGCCAGTTCATCGTGACTGGCTGAGGCCAGCAGTTTTGCGTCGTCCACACTGGCCTGGGTTTGGAGGTGACCCCTGATATATGTCGTTAACTTTGTCAGATGTGGAAAATAAAAATCCGGGCCGATAATCCGCTTTCCAAGCGTCTTGACCGCATCGTACAACACGTTGTCGCTGGTTTCGGCATAACCGGTGGCGGCTGACCCGCGCAGCCGGGGGAATAAGTGATCCAGAGTGTATGTACTCAGTGCGCGTATCCAGTCTGTTTCCATTTGACCGGTCTGGGTGATACAGGCTAACTGGTCGCTCAGACAACGTGCCAGTGTCCGGAATTGCGCCGGGGAAAGGGTTTTATCCTCCAGCCACTGACAAATGAGGGAAAAGGGTAGCCCGCGGTGGCCATAGTGCTGTTCTTCGAGATTCACGTTCAGTGGCTGATCGCTGTCACCAAACACAAAGGGTAAGGCAGGTGCGTTAGCGATCAGTATTCTGGCCCGTTCGTGTACGCTGGATGTCAGAATGCCCTGCAGCGTTTTCAGGTCACTGGCGGTAAAAATTTTGCGTTGTTCCTCATTAATGAGTGAACGTTCCATTAGCGAGGAGCCATGCTGTACCGCCTGTTTAAACAGCGCATAGAGCGGTGAACGCCGCAGATACAGAGTTTGTAAAATACGCAGCTCCCGGTAATTAATAATCTCATTAACCGAGATACCTTCCTGTTCGCGGCCGCGAAAATCATCCAGCGGGGTCAGATAATCCATATTTTCCGGCGGATAATTGTCGGTATCGGTATCGGTATCGGTATCGGTATCGGTGTCGGTATCTGCATTTTCACGTTCAGCTCTTAAACGCAGAAGAATAAATCGATCAGAATAGCCCCTGTCTGGGTCAAGGTACGACGCAATGCGATCCAGATCCTGACTAAAGCACGTGGCAAAATTGCGCATCGCCTCAAGCGTTGCTGCAGGTATCTTTTCCTCCGTCAGTGCTTCATCTATCTCATCATCAATCATAACCAATACATCATGCTGCACCATGGCCTCAGCCGTGGTTGTCGCGTGGAGATAGGCCGACAGTTCGGCGGTCGTGATACCCAATTTTTCCAGAATGGTGATGAAGTCGGGCGTCAGGCCTGCGGGTAAATCGGCTAATCTGACCGGAAAGGTGCCTGGCGGGTATCCCGGTATTCGTGGGATAACGGGGCGGAACAGGGCGATATTATCGTGGACTTTTGTCAGCAGGGCATGCTTATCGGCATCACACAGTAGAGGGTTATTGATGATGCGGGTTTGAATCAGCTCGCCCAGCCTGCGCTGGTTTTCTGTCACCATAAAATGGCGTACTGCCTGGGTGATCTTCTCACTGTCACTGGCGGTATAGCTCTGTTTGCTGACCATGCTGTGTAACGTCTTGATATGCTGTGATCTTGTTTCATCGAGGATCTGTTGCGGGATGTGCGGCGCGCACTGTGTCATATCCTGGATAAATCGCTGTAGCTGATCTTGCCGGGATTGCGGGCTTTGCGCGGTGTGCTGCTGTTGCGCCGCAAGGGCTTTGCGCTGCAATGCTTCGGCTGATTGTGTGTAGGTTACGTGGGGCGCTTTATTTACACCCATGCGATCGCGTTTTACGGCGGGACGTGTCCCTGCCCGGATACCCATTGGCAGCATCGTGTCATCGCGCTGTCTGTTGGCTGCATTCTCCCACTGCGCCGCAGACCGTAACGGTGTGGTGGCTTCCCGTAAAACACTGGAGAGTAATGCGGCTGGTGGTGTATGCAGCTGCGAGCGATTGGGCAGTAATAACGTGGGGAGTTCGCTGGCGACATCAATAATACCGGGCAACGAGGAGCTGGCGTTTTCTGCAAGCGGCATCGTGGCTACATTGTGCAGATGCGACATCATCTGAGATGCCGGCTCCCGGGAGAATGACCTGTCCCGTTGCGCTAATGGACGCGGCAGTGCTGAGTTAGTCAGCGAAGATAGCGTCGATAGTGGTTGTGACGCACTGGTCGCAGGCGATGATGAAGAGGGTTGATCAAACAAAAGCAGTGACTGAGTGTGGTTGGTGTTTATCTCTTCTGGCATCGGTTCTCTCCCTGATCACGGATGCCACTACAGCATAGTGCAGGGCAGCCGATAACACTCTACAAGTGCAGTGATGCCGCCAACAATCAGCAATTTTTGGACTGACGTTTTTTTATAATCACTCCTGTAAATCTGATGGTTGGTCTACAGTTACAGGTAACGACCTTGCGTAAAATTGCATGATAAATAAGCAGAAATAGCGCAATAAGCGCCGAACGCAGGGTCAGCGGGTTTGGGCGCTGCGCGTTGACGTCAGGCAGGCTGCGTTCCGGCATGTTAAGCCTGACGTCACCAGGAGAGCGATCATTGCTGACTTTACTGAATTTATTATCTGCGATTGCATTGCTGGTGTGGGGCACGCATATCGTGCGCACCGGCATTATGCGTGTCTATGGCGCTGACCTGCGCCGCGTGTTAAGCCGCAGCATCGACAAAAAACCGATGGCATTTATGGCGGGTATTGGCGTCACGGCGCTGGTACAGAGCAGTAACGCCACCACATTACTGGTGACCTCGTTTGTCGCGCAGCAGCTGGTGGGCCTGACGCCTGCGCTGGTGGTGGTGCTGGGGGCGGATGTCGGCACCGCGCTGATGGCGCGAATCCTGACGTTTGACCTCTCCTGGCTGTCGCCGCTGTTTATCTTTTTTGGCGTGGTGTTTTTCCTCGGCCGCAAGCAGACCCGCGCGGGGCAGCTGGGCCGCACCAGTATTGGTCTCGGACTGATATTGCTGGCGCTGCAGCTCATCGTGGAAGCGGCCAGGCCAATCACTCAGGCGTCCGGTGTGCAGGTGATCTTCTCGTCCCTGACCGGCGATGTGATGCTTGATGCACTGATTGGCGCCGTGTTTGCCATTATCAGCTACTCAAGCCTGGCGGCGGTGCTGATTACCGCCACGCTGACTGCGACTGGCGTGATCTCATTCCAGGTGGCGCTCTGTCTGGTGATTGGCGCGAATCTCGGCAGTGGCCTGCTGGCGATGCTGAATACCAGCACCGCCAGTGCGGCGGCGAAGCGGGTCGCGCTCGGCAGTCTGCTGTTTAAATTTATTGGTTCGCTGATCGTCCTGCCTTTTGTCCATCTGCTGGCGGAGTGGCTGGATAAACTGCCGGTGGATGACGAAGAGCTGGTGATCTTCTTCCATGTGTTCTACAACCTGGTGCGTTGCCTGGTGATGGTGCCCTTCGCTGAGCTGATGGCGGCGTTGTGTAAACGGCTGATCCGTGATGAAGCGGACACCGAACAGCGGCTGAAACCGAAACATCTGGACAGCAGTGCGCTGGACACCCCGGCGCTGGCGCTGGCCAATGCCGCGCGGGAAACGCTGCGCATGGGAGATGTGCTGGAGCAGATGCTGGCCAGCTTTAACAAAGTGGTGCATGGCGCGCCACGTGAAGAGCGGGAAGTACGGCGGCTGGATGATGATGCCGATGTGTTGTACACCGCCATCAAACTTTATCTGGCGCAAATGCCGAAAGAGGATCTGCCGGAAGAGGATTCACGCCGCTGGGCGGAGATTATCGAAATGGCGCTTAATCTGGAGCAGGCGGGCGATATTATTGAGCGCATGAGCGGCGATGTCGCAGATAAGTCGCTGGCGACGCAGCGTCCTTTCTCGGCCGAAGGGTTACAGGAACTGGAAGCTTTACAGGAACAGTTGCTGAATAACCTGCGCCTGTCACTGTCGGTCTTTTTATCACGTGATGTCACCAGCGCGAAACGCCTGCGCCGCGCCAAACACCGCTTCCGGATTACCAACCGGCGTTATTCTCATGCGCATGTCGACAGGCTGCATCAGCAGAATGTACAGAGCATTGAAACCAGTTCGCTGCATCTGGGATTACTGGGGGATATGAAGCGACTTAATTCGCTGTTTTGCGCGGTGGCGTATAGCGTGCTGGAGCAGGTGGATGACGATCGCGAGGATGAATAACCGGTTGCGCTGAAATGAGCAGGGCGGTGAGACCACCGCCCTGAGGTATTACTTTCTCTTCACCGGCTTACCGGACCAGTAGCCCGCCAGCAGCGAACCTGACAGGTTGTGCCAGACGGAGAAGATAGCACCTGGCAGCGCTGCCAGTGGCGAGAAGTAGAGCTTGCCCAGCGTGGCCGCCAGACCGGAGTTCTGCATGCCGACTTCCAGCGCCAGTGTGCGGCAGGTGGACTCGTCAAAGCCAAACAGCTTACCGCCCCAGTAACCGCCGAGCAGGCCAATGGCATTGTGCAGAATCACGGCCACGATCACCACCAGACCGACTGAGCCGATAAAGCTCTGACTGCCCGCCACCACCGCACTGATAATCAGCAGAATACACAACATCGAAAACGCGGGAAGATAAGGTTCCACCCGTTTCACCACGCCGTTCATGGTGTGATGGATAATCAGGCCGAGCCCAATCGGAATCACGACAATTTTCACAATGCTGAGCAGCATGCCGACCACATCCACCTGAATATGGGTATCGACATAGAAGCGTGTCAGCAGCGGAGTGGCGAACACGCCAACCAGTGCGGAGACGGAGGAAATGGTCACTGACAGCGCCACATCACCTTTCGCAAGGTAGATCATCACGTTCGATGCCGTACCGCTGGCGACACTGCCGACCAGAATCATCCCGGCAGCGAGGTCAGGTGGCATCTGGAACAGTTTTGCCAGTCCCCAGGCGGCCAGTGGCATCACCAGATAGTGCAGGAATGTTCCGGCAATCACTGGCGCAGGGCGGGTCAGAACGCGCTTAAAATCATCAATATGCAGTGTGACGCCCATACCAAACATAATCAGCATCAGCAGCCAGGTTACCCAGGGGCCAATACCGATAAATGTCGAGGGCGTATAGTAGGCGGCGACAGAGAGCAGGACTGCCCACAGCGGGAACAGTCGGGTAATTGTGGCGAGCATAGCCAGACTTCCTTATTTCGTTGTTGTGTTTTGTGGTACATCGTTTGCCATCAGACAAGCTGCGGTTGCCCGGAACGGGGGCAACCGCAGAGCAGGAATCATACATGAATCGGCAGGAAAAAAAGGCCCGATCAGTGCCAAAGCCGGCCTGCCAGGGGAAACCCCCGGGATAACGGGCAATGCCGGGGCATCCTATATTAACGGGTGGTCAGATGGTGATGACCGGGTTGTTGCAAAATCTCTTCGTATGTCCCGGATGCCAGATCACTAATCAGCAGGCTGCGCAATTTGACACCATCATCGAGTTCGCGACTGGCACTTCTGGCGATGGCGGCGGCATTCGTCATGCAGTAGCCATCCCCTGCAATTTTATGAATCGTGCTCTTACGGGCATCAAGGCAATAGGTCGTACCTGTTTCCGATATCCCGTTTCCTGTCCCCCCGCGGTATTCCTGTCTGGCGATAAAGTGATGTCTTGCCGCACCGGAATTCGGTAACCAGGCATTGTAGTGTTCCTGGTGGAGCTGGACCGCGGCGATCGTCTTGCGGGTGGTCACCAGTTCAGATTTGTCAAAGGCATCGCCAGTGGCGGAATCATAGGTCTCAATCACTCTGCCGCTGATATCCGTAATCACGAATATACTGTTACTGAACATAGTGGTTTGGCTAAGGAAGGTGCGATTTAATCATTCAAAGTTCTGTTCATGACTACAATGATTGCCGTTCATCTATCGTTTTCAG
>NZ_CBFFRK010000087.1:0-17621 GCF_965644245.1 Erwinia sp. V71 | reverse complement strand
AACGGGTTCTTATGCCTTAGTTGTAAGTGTCTACCATGTCCCCGAACAAGTGTTCACTGTGTCCCCGGACCGTACACCCCGCAAGCGGGGGAAGGCCAGGATGGGGGCGCAAACAATTCAGTGCTACGGGTTCTCCCACCCTAGCCCTCCCCCCACGCCGTGGGGGGAGGGAATGAGCGCGCACGATGACAGGTAGCAGTAACGTACGTTTTTAACGTGCGCTGACCTGATGCAGGAATGCCTGCTGGCGACGCTCCGCCAGCAGCCACAATCCGGTGATCAGCCCCATCACGGCCAGCGCCAGCACATACCAGGCCGGAGCCAGTGGTGTCAGCGTCATCATCAGCGTGACGGTAATCGGTGTCAGGCCACCGAAAATGGCGTAAGAGACGTTGTAAGAGAAGGAAAAACCGCTAAAGCGCACTTCTGCCGGGAAAGCGTGCACCATCACATACGGCACCACCCCCACCACGCCCAGGCACAGGCCGGCAATCGCATAGGCACTGAACAGGTACTCCGGCGCGCTGGCGACAATATGGAAGAAGCTCCAGCTGCCAGCGGCCATCAGCAGGCTGCCGATAATCAGCGCTTTCGCCGCGCCAATGCGATCCACCAGCAGGCCCGCCAGGATACAGCCAATAATCAGCATCACCGTCGCCAGGCTGTTTGCCTGCAGTGCCGTGGCCGCTGCAATACCGTGCTGTTTCTGCAGCAGGGTTGGCGTCATCAGCAACACCACCACAATGCAGGCAGAGAGCAGCCAGGTCAGCAGCATCGAAACCACCACACCACGTTTATGCTGCGCCAGCACGGTTTTCAGCGGCAGGGTATCCGACAGCGCTTTGCGTGCCTGCATATCACGGAATACCGGGGTTTCTTCCAGCCAGCGGCGCAGGTACATCGCCACCAGGCCAAAAATGCCACCGAGGAAGAAAGGAATACGCCAGCCAGTTTCCGCCACGGCCTGTGGCGTCATGGAGGTGTTAATCAGTGTCGCCACCAGCGATCCCAGCAGGATGCCGAAGGTCAGACCCGATGTCAGCGTGCCACAGGCAAAGCCGGTACGTTTGGCGGGTACATGTTCAGCGACAAATACCCACGCCCCCGGTACTTCACCGCCAATCGCCGCGCCCTGCAGCATACGCATCAGTAACAGCAATACGGGTGCGGCAATGCCAATACTGTCGTAGGTCGGCAGCATCCCGATCGCCAGCGTCGGCAACGCCATCAGCAGAATACTCAGGCTGAACATCTTCTTGCGGCCAATTTTATCGCCGAAGTGCGCCATCACGATGCCACCCAGCGGGCGCACCAGATAACCCGCGGCGAAAATAGCGAAGGTCTGCAACTGACGCAGCCACTCCGGAATGTCCGGCGGGAAAAACAGCTGACCAATGACGGCGGCAAAGAAGACGAAGATAATGAAGTCGTAGAACTCCAGCGCGCCACCCAGCGCCGCCAGAGAGAGGGTTTTGTAGTCCTGCCGGTTTAACCGGCGAGTTGTATTATGTTCCATAGGTTTTCAGGCATTTCCAGAAGCGACAGAAAAGGTACAGCCAGAGCTGTAAAGCTACGATGACTATACCGTCAATTTCCTGCTACACCAGCAAAGCTGGATCTTATGCCTGAAAAAGATTTTTTTCAGAGATTTGTGTCACGTCGGGCACTTTTAGGGCGAAATGCTGCTACCACCGCCGGGTGCGTTTCCACATACGGCCCGTCAAGCAACTGTAAACAATACGGTACACTGGCAAAAATACCGTGTACTTTGGTATTGCCCTGTTCATCCTTCAGCCCTTCCAGCGTCTCTTTGATCGACTTTGGCTGGCCTGGCAGATTGAGGATCAGCGACTGTTTCCGGATCACCCCCACCTGACGCGACAGGATCGCCGTCGGCACAAAGTTGAGGCTGATTTGCCGCATCTGCTCGCCAAAACCGGGCATCTCACGATCCGCCACCGCCAGCGTCGCGTCCGGCGTGACATCACGGCGCGCGGGCCCCGTTCCCCCCGTGGTCAGCACCAGATGGCAGAACAGTTCATCCACCAGCTCACACAGGGTTTGCTCAATCATTGGCTGTTCATCCGGCACCAGGCGGGTCACCACTTCAAACGGCGTGCTGATGGCCTGGTTCAGCCACTCTTCCAGCGCCGGCAGGCCCTGATCCTGATAAATGCCGTTAGCGGCGCGGTCGGAAACGGAGATCAATCCAATGCGTAATGTATTCATGGTGTATTCGCTGCATCATCGCGACCCGTCAGGCAAAGCAGAAAGGCGCGGTTTAAAAGGAAGTGTTACTGGCAAGAATAATACACGAAGGGGCGGACAGGTAAAAAAGGGAAAAAAAATGGCCGGAAAATCCGGCCATTGGCAAAACGATTACAGCAGATCGGCAATCATCTTCTCGAGTTTGCCCTGGTCAACGGCAAAGTTGCGGATACCTTCTGCCAGTTTGGTGACCGCCATTGGATCCTGGTTGTGCTGCCACAGGAATTCCGCTTCGGTCATTTTCGCCGGACGCGCTTTCACTTCACCGGTGTAAGTGAGTTTACGCTCAACAGCTCCTTCGCTTTCCGCCAGCTCTTTCAGCAGGTTTGGAGAGATGGTCAGACGGTCGCAGCCAGCCAGTTCCAGGATCTCGCCAACGTTACGGAAGCTCGCGCCCATCACCACGGTTTCATAACCGTGCTGCTTGTAGTATTCGTAGATTTCAGACACGGACACCACGCCTGGATCTTCATGCGCAGCGTACTCTTTCTTGTCGGTGTTCGCTTTGTACCAGTCGAGGATACGACCCACGAACGGAGAAATCAGGAACACACCGGCTTCTGCACAGGCACGTGCCTGAGCGAAGGAGAACAGCAGAGTCAGGTTACAGTTGATGCCTTCTTTTTCCAGCACTTCCGCCGCGCGGATACCCTGCCAAGTAGATGCCAGTTTGATCAGGATACGGTCATTGCTGATACCGGCATCGTTGTACAGCTTAATCAGGCTGCGTGCTTTGGCGATGCTGGCTTCGGTGTCATAAGACAGGCGAGCATCCACTTCAGTAGAGATACGGCCAGGGATCAGTTTCAGAATTTCCAGACCAATGTTCACCGCCAGTTTGTCGGAGGTGTACTGAATCTGCTCTTCCTTGTTGCTGCTCTGCTCACGCGCCCAGGCGATCGCTACATCGATCAGCTTGCGGTATTCAGGGATTTGGGCGGCATTGAGAATCAGAGAAGGGTTGGTAGTGGCATCCTGCGGCTTATACAGTTTCATCGCAGCGATATCACCGGTGTCAGCAACCACAGTAGTCAGCTGGCGTAAGGAAGTAAGTTTGTCCGTCATAATTGTCATTCTCGTCAAGTTAGACTGTGAGGGGGTAAAAAGTCTGTTACTGATGATATCACGCGACACTGACCACGCAAGGTAAGGATGGGGCGAAAACCATCGCCAGCACGAATAGCAATGATTTGCCTAATCTAATGGCTTTTTTGTTACAGTGAGCACAAATACAAAGCTGAATAACCAGAAGAAAACACTGGAATCGTCTGAGGAAGAAAAAATATGTTGATGGTTATCTCTCCGGCGAAAACGCTGGATTTTGCCAGCCCGCTGGCCAGCAAAAAATTTAGCCAACCCGCACTGCTGGACAAATCACAGCAGCTGATCGCCGTCGCACGTGACCTGTCGCCAGCGCAAATCGCGTCGCTGATGAAAATCAGCGACAAGCTGGCAGAACTGAATGCACAGCGTTTTAATGACTGGCAGCCACCGTTCTCGCTGGAGAATGCGCGTCAGGCGATTCTGGCGTTTAAAGGCGATGTGTATACCGGCCTGCAGGCGGAAGATTTCAGCGCGAAAGATTTCGATTTCGCCCAGCAGCACCTGCGTATTCTTTCCGGGCTGTACGGCCTGCTGCGTCCGCTCGATTTAATGCAGGCTTATCGCCTCGAGATGGGGATTAAGCTGAATAATCCGCAGGCGAACGACCTGTATGGTTTCTGGGGTGAAACACTGACGCTGGCGCTGAATGACGCCCTGGCGCAGCAGGGTGACGATGTGCTGGTGAATCTGGCGTCGGATGAATATTTCAAAGCGGTGAAGCCGAAGAAACTGAATGGCCGCATTATCAAGCCCGTGTTCCTCGATGAGAAGAACGGCAAGTTTAAGGTGATCAGCTTCTACGCCAAAAAAGCGCGTGGCTTAATGAGCCGTTATATTATTCAGAATCAACTGACGAAGCCGGAACAGCTGAAGACATTTGACCTCGAAGGCTACTTCTTTGATGCGGAAAGCAGTTCTGCGGACGAGCTGGTGTTTAAGCGGCACGAAGGGGATCACTGATCCCCCGTGTTTTACGGGAGCCGGAACCGGCTCCCGTCAGCAGGTTACTTCAGTAAGAAAGCACGCAGCGGAGCAAAATCAGCTGACATATTGTGTGACAGCAGAGGCAGATCAGCGCGTTCCGCCAGCGCTTCCGGCAGTGGCAGTTCACGGCCAAGAATCTCTTCCACGCTCTCTTTAAACTTCGCCGGGTGCGCCGTGCCGAGGAACAGACCAAACTCCCCTTCCTGCAGCTGATCGCGCAGCAGACGATACGCAATCGCCGCATGCGGTTCAGACACATAGCCCAAACCGTCCAGCTCACGCATGGTGGCTTTGGTGGTGTCATCGCTCACGGCACCGTAGGCCAGATCCTGTAAACGCCAGATTTTGCGGCGGAACAGCTCTTCCACGCGCGGCCAGTTGTTTGGCTGGCTGACGTCCATCGCATTCGACAGGGTGGCAACGGTGGTGTTTGGCTGCCATTCGCCGCTGGCGAGGAAGCGTGGCACGGTGTCGTTAGCGTTGGTCGCGGCAATAAAGCGCTTGACTGGCAGACCAAGAGATTTCGCCAGCAGACCGGCAGTCAGGTCGCCAAAGTTGCCGCTCGGTACGGAAACCACCAGCTGGTTGCGCTGCTCCTGCGGCAGTTGTGCAACCGCTTCGAAGTAGTAACAGATCTGCGCCAGCAGACGGCTGATGTTGATCGAGTTAGCCGAGTTCAGGCCAATCGCTTTTTTCAGTTCTTCATCGTCGAAGGCCTGTTTCACCAGCGCCTGGCAGGCATCGAAGTCGCCGTCGATGGCGATGGTTTCGATATTACCGCCAAGAGTACAGAACAGCTTCTCCTGCAGCGGGCTGATTTTGCCCTGCGGGTAGAGGATCACCACGCGCACATTTTCCATGCCGTAGAAAGCATGGGCAACGGCCGCACCGGTATCACCGGAGGTCGCGGTCAGAATAGTGATTTTCTCGTCGGCACCGCTGATATAAGAGAGCATCTGTGCCATAAAACGGCCGCCGAAGTCTTTAAACGCCAGCGTTGGGCCATGGAACAGCTCCAGCGCGGCGATATCGTCCGACACACGGGCGACCGGCGCCGGGAAAGCGAAAGCCTGTTTGACGCGATCCTGCAGCTGGTGTGCAGCAATTTCATCGCCAATAAACGCGGAGAGAATTTTGCTGCTGCGGGTCACGAAGTCCAGCTTCAGCATCTCATCGATATCGGTCAGTTCAAACTCAGGCAGCTCCAGTGGAAAGAACAGCCCCTGCTGTTTGCCCAATCCCTGCTTTACCGCCTGGGCAAAGCTGACCTGCTCGTTATGATCCTTTAAGTTATACAGTTTCATGCGTTATCCCAGTTTACGTGCGCCTGCCGTGTCTAAACGGCAAATATGTACAAAGCCTTCATCGTTTTGCAGGTAGTGCTGACGCAGCCAGTCAGCCATACGCTGCGCGGTATCCGTGTTGTCGCAGACGGCAAACAGCGTCGGGCCGGAGCCAGAGATGCCGCAGGCCAGCGCGCCAATATCCTGCGCGGCCTGACGTGCGTCGGCAAAACCCGGCAGCAGTCTGGTGCGATACGGTTCGGCGATCACATCTTTCATCAGTTTCGCCGCCAGCGCCGGTTGCTGCGAGTGGCAGGCATGAATAAAGCCCGCCAGATAGCGACCATGCTTAATGCAGTCTTCTTTGCGATACTGCGCCGGTAAAATCGCCCGCGCTTCCGCCGTGGAGACTTTAATACCCGGATAAGCCATCACCCACAGCCAGTCATCAAAGCACGGCACGTCCTGACTGATAATGCCGTTCTCTTCCAGCATCAGCTGCAAACCGCCGAGGAAGCAGGGAGCCACATTATCATAGTGCACGCTGCCTGAAATGCGCCCTTCCAGCTCGCCCATCAGCGCCAGCAGCTGCGTGTCATTCAGCGGTTTGCCGCAGAACTCGTTCATCGCCATCAGACCCGCGACCACCGAACAGGCGGATGAGCCCAGACCGGAGCCGATTGGCATATTCTTTTCCAGCTTCATCGCCACCGGAATCTCTTTGCCAGTCGCTTCGCAGAAACGTTTCCAGCACTGGTAGACGATATTCTCCTGCGGATCTGTCGGCAGTTTGCTGACGAAACGCCCTTCGTTAACCAGACTGAAGCTGTCGGCAGCTTCCACCGTCACGCAGTCGCCCAGCAGCGAACCATCGACCGGTGACACCGCCGCGCCCAGCACATCAAAGCCGACGCTGACATTGCCAATCGAGGCCGGTGCATAAATTTTTACCATCATCAAACTCCCAACTTCCACGACAGCGTACGTAACAGATCGGCGAATACCCCGGCGGCGGTGACATCATTCCCCGCGCCGTAACCACGCAGTACCAGCGGAATCGGCTGGTAGTAGCGGCTGTAGAACGCCAGCGCGTTCTCGCCATTTTTTACTTTAAACAGCGGATCATTACCGTCGACGGCGTCAATTTTTACTTTGCACGCGCCGCCTTCTTCAATCACGCCGACAAAACGCAACACTTTACCCTGCTCACGCGCCGTAGCGACACGGGCGCCAAACGCATCATCCAGCTCTGGCAAACGCTGCATAAAGGTCTCAACATCCGCTATCTGGGTCAGGCTGTCCGGCAGCACGGCTTCAATCTCGATATCACTCAGTTCCAGCTGGTGCCCGGATTCACGGGCGAGGATCAGCAGCTTACGCGCCACATCCATGCCGGAGAGGTCGTCGCGCGGGTCCGGCTCGGTAAAGCCCAGCTCGCGCGCCTGACGCGTGGCGTCAGAGAGTGACACGCCTTCGTCCAGCTTACCAAAGATAAAGGAGAGCGAGCCAGAAAGGATACCGGAGAAACGGATCAGCTCATCACCGGCATTCAGCAGGTTCTGCAGGTTTTCAATCACGGGCAGACCGGCACCGACGTTGGTGTCGTACAGGAACTTACGGCGTGATTTCTCCGCCGCAGCGCGCATCTGCTGGTAGTAGTTCCAGGAGGAGGTGTTCGCCTTTTTGTTAGGCGTCACGACATGGAAACCATCGGCAAGGAAATCGGCGTACTGATCGGCCACTGCCTGGCTGGAGGTACAGTCGACAATCACCGGGTTCAGCAGATGGTACTCCTTCGCCAGACGCGACAGACGTTCAAGACTGAACGGCTCTTTCGCCTGTGCCAGCGCATCGCGCCAGTTCTCCAGCGGCACACCGTGCACATTGGTCAGCAGCGCTTTCGAGTTGGCAATACCGCAGACACGCAGGTCGATATGTTTGTTCTTCAGCCACGCCTGCTGACGATGCAGCTGCTCGATCAGCGCACCGCCGACACCGCCGATACCCACCACAAACACTTCAATCACCTGGTCGGTGGCAAACAGCATCTGGTGCACCACGCGCACGCCGGTGGTGGTATCCGCATTATTCACCACCACGGAGATGGAGCGCTCAGACGAGCCCTGGGCAATCGCCACAATATTGATATTGGCGCGCGCCAGCGCAGAGAAGAATTTGGCGGAGATGCCGCGCAGGGTACGCATACCATCGCCGACCACGGAAATCACCGCCAGCTGTTCCATCACATCCAGCGGCTCCAGCAGGCCATCTTTCAGCTCCAGGTAGAACTCATCTTCCAGCACGCGACGGGCGCGCGACTGGTCGCTTTGCGACACGCAGAAGCTGATGCTGTATTCCGAGGAGGACTGGGTGATCAACACCACCGAGATGCCAGCACGAGACATAGCCGCAAACACGCGTGCTGCCATCCCCACCATGCCTTTCATGCCTGGGCCGGAAACGTTGAACATCGCCATATTGTTCAGGTTGGTGATGCCTTTTACCGGGCTGTTATCCAGCACTTCGTCGCCACCAATTAAGGTGCCAGGAGCCTGTGGATTGGCGGTGTTTTTAATCAGGCAAGGGATCTGGAACTGGGCGATAGGGGCGATGGTGCGGGGATGGAGAACTTTCGCGCCGAAGTAGGACAGCTCCATCGCTTCCTGGTAGGACATCGACTTCAGCAGTCGTGCGTCCGGCACCTGGCGCGGGTCGCAGGTATAAACCCCGTCAACGTCAGTCCAGATCTCACAGCAGTCAGCACGCAGACAGGCCGCCAGCACCGCGGCAGAGTAGTCAGAACCGTTACGGCCCAGCACCACCAGCTCACCACGCTCGTTACCGGCCGTAAAACCGGCCATCAGAATCATATGATCGGTCGGGATCTGGCTGGCGACAATACGACGGGTGGATTCAGCGATATCAACGGTTGATTCGAGGTAGTGACCGACCGACAGCAGTTTCTCCACCGGGTCGATAACAGTAACACCATGGCCACGCGCCTGCAGCAACGCTTCCATAATGGCGATAGAGAGTTTTTCACCGCGGCAGATCACTGCGGCGTTGACGCTATCGGGGCACTGGCCGAGCAGGCTGACGCCATGCAGCACCTGTTTCAGCTGGGCAAATTCGAGGTCTACCTGAGTTTTCAGACGATCATAAGCAAAGCCCGGCTGGGCATCGGCCAGCCCCTGCAGCAGTTCGGCGAAGATGCGTTCGGCATCGCTGATATTCGGCTGGGCGTCCTGGCCACTGATAGTCTTCTCAATCATCGCCACCAGATGATTGGTAATTTTCGCGGGCGCAGAGAGCACGGTGGCAACCTGTCCCTGTTTGGCGTTGCTTTCCAGAATGTCGGCAACACGCAGAAATCTATCCGCATTTGCCACTGAGGTTCCGCCGAATTTCAACACTCGCATGTTTCACACTCTCCTGAATTGAGCCGAAAAAAAAGCCCGCACTGTTTAGGTGCGGGCTTTTTTCTTTGTTATTTCCTGAATGCGTCAGCCCGCACCGTTACCTGTGGTAATGGTGGTGGTAATAATAATGGTGGTGTTCAGGCTGATTTTACGCATTTAAGATTTATCGTCTGTCTGTCTTTTAATGTCTGTCTGCCTTCCAGAAGTAAAGCAAAGCGATGGCTAAGTCAATTTTTTTATCTTCTGGTGCGGTGTGCGGGATCCGCACGCTGCGGCAGCGAAATAACGAATGCGCGAGCGGATCGGTTACAGATAACTTCGTTGCTGGTCAGTCACACTGCCAGCAGGCGATCATGCCGAATTTTTATCTATAAGTTTTTTTTCTATGTCATGCAGCAGACGGTGCAGCATCGCGCTGTCGCGCTGCTCCAGCAGACCAATACGCTGATGCAGCCAGTCTGCCAGCTTCTCGTCATCGCTCACCTCCAGCTGCACCAGCAGCTGCTCCACGCGCTGACGCAGGGCACCGAGTTGCTGCTGTTCAGCTGGCACCACGGGAGTTACCGTCAGCTGACGCAGAGCAGATAACTGATAACAGTAGACCATCACCGCCTGGCCGAGATTCAGCGAAGGATAATCATTGGCCATTGGAATGCCGGTCAGCAAATCCACCTGATCCAGCTCGTCATTGGTCAGGCCGCTGTCTTCACGGCCAAACACCAGCGCCATGCTGTTTACCCACTGCATCTTCTCCTGCAGGATGCCCTGCACCTGCTGTGGCGTCGCGTAATAGCGGAATTTCGCCCGGCTGCGTGCCGTGGTGGCGACAGAAAAATCGATATCCGCCAGCGCATCAGCCAGCGAGTCGAAATGGGTCACATTATCCAGGATTTCACCCGCACCGTGCGCCACCCGGCGCGCAGCAGGATCAAGGTAAGCCTGACTCTGCACAATACGTAATTCAGTAAACCCCATGGTTTTCATCGCGCGCGCCGCAGCACCGATATTTTCCGCACGGGCAGGAGAGACCAGAATCAAAGGAAAGCGCATGACAGCCTTAAATATCACATTAGCACAGGCGCATACTCTGACATGACAGCATGTTAAATAACAGGCCGCTGAATTTAACAATTCGATAACACACGGAAATAACCCGGATAAATTATATGGGTAGTCGTTTTGCACGCAAAGAGTGCGTTAACGCTAAATTATCGCAAATATTTAACAAGCCTATAATGATTATCAATGAGTTAGCTTCCGCAGATAAACAAAATGCCAGCATTTTGCCTTTCTGAGCTGAATCGTGACGATTTTCATGATATTTGTGAGCTAAGCTGGCATTCTGCGAAGAGTTTTTCACGAAAGTGTTAACGTGCTACAATAGCTTTTGATATAAGTCAACGAAGCGTTGTTTTAATGCACATCGGTTGTAGTCCGCGCTGTTATGTTGCTGTTAATGCGGTTAGGATATACCCAATCTACTTCGGGTTGCAGAGACACTGACTTTCCTGCCACTCAAGTTATCCAGGGTATAAACAGCGTTATGAGGCACTGCCGGGGCATGCAGGATTCATCCTTTCGGCTGAGCTGACAATGTTGTTGACGTTGATGGACAGAGCATCAAGAACATAATTTTGTACTGCGGTTAAATGCGTTATTGCTAAGCCAGTTAACGGTGGTACGTCCTGTTTTCGAATTTGTTGGCAAAATTTTAGGTAGCGAACACATGCAGACCCCGCACATACTTATCGTTGAAGACGAATTAGTGACTCGCAATACTCTCAAAAGTATTTTTGAGGCCGAAGGCTACATGGTATATGAAGCTACGGATGGCGCCGAAATGCACCAGGTGTTGACAGAAAACGACGTTAATCTGGTGATTATGGACATTAATCTGCCAGGTAAAAATGGTTTATTGCTGGCGCGTGAACTGCGTGAGCAAGCCAATGTCGCGCTGATGTTCCTCACCGGCCGCGATAACGAAGTGGATAAAATCCTCGGTCTGGAGATTGGCGCCGACGATTACATCACCAAGCCATTCAACCCGCGTGAACTGACCATTCGTGCGCGCAACCTGTTGTCGCGTACCATGAACCTCACCATCAGCAGCGACGAGCGTAAACTGGTGGAGAGCTACAAGTTCAATGGCTGGGAGCTGGACATCAACAGCCGTTCACTGATCAGCCCAAATGGCGAACAGTACAAGCTGCCACGCAGCGAGTTCCGCGCCATGCTGCACTTCTGTGAAAACCCGGGCAAGATTCAGACCCGTGGCGACCTGCTGAAAAAGATGACCGGTCGCGACCTGAAGCCGCATGACCGCACAGTTGACGTCACCATTCGTCGTATCCGTAAGCATTTCGAATCGACGCCAGATACGCCGGAAATCATCGCCACTATCCATGGTGAAGGTTACCGCTTCTGTGGTGATCTGCAGGACTAAACGCCTGTAAAAAGTTTCGCTGCTTAAAGGCTCGTTGCTGTGGCACTGAGCCTGCGCAGGGAACACGGTCGGATCGGAAAGTCGCTTTTCGTCATCCTGACCGCTCGACCCGCGCCGTCCATGGCGCGGGACGCTTTCCTCCTCTGACCGTGCTCCCTGCGTTTCAGACTTATTCGTTGCTGTTTTAATAGCTTGAGTCTGTCAGTAGTCTGAACCCGTCAGCGCTTTTTTATTCCTTCCACGGAATAATTGGCACTGCGCTCAGCGCATTTTTCGGCGAACCTTCTACCACTTTATCCGAGTAGCTCAGATAAACCAGCGCGTTGCGTTTCTGATCGTAAAAGCGCACCACCTGCAGTGATTTAAAGATTAACGAGGTACGTTTGCGAAACACCACTTCCCCTTCCGCTTTGCCTTTGGCGATCGCATCACTCAATGTGATCGGCCCGACCTGCTGGCAGGAGATAGCCGCATCAGAAGTATCCTCCGCCAGACCGAGTCCCCCCTTGATGCCACCGGTTTTTGCCCGGCTGATATAACAAGTTACATTTTTTACCTCGGGATCATCAAAAGCTTCGACGATGATTTTGTGATCCGGTCCGAACATCTTAAACACCGTATCTACTGAGCCGACGACCTCTGCCCGTGCTGTAATTGCAGAGAAAATCACCATTGTGACTAATAACCTGGCTTTTATTGACATTACGTTACCATTGCAAAGGAAATAGATGAGACTGTAAGGTAAACCCCTGGATGGGATTCCCCCCTTCCGCCTAACTTACCTGACGCCAGACTGCATTGATATAGCACATTCGGACCAGTGAAACCGCCGCCGTTTTTTGCGCAATTAGTGCTATTATTCGTCGTCTTTGCTTTTCCCGCGCCAACCCTGAGTACATAGAGGACGTTTTATGGACCAAGCCGGTATCATTCGCGATTTGCTTGTCTGGCTGGAGAGCCACCTTGATCAGCCATTGTCTCTCGACAATGTGGCGGCAAAGGCAGGTTACTCTAAGTGGCATCTGCAGCGAATGTTCAAGGAAGTTACCAGCCATGCGATTGGCGCTTATATCCGTGCGCGTCGTCTGTCCAAGGCCGCGGTCGCGCTGCGTCTGACCAGCCGTCCGATCCTGGATATCGCACTGCAATACCGCTTTGACTCACAGCAGACCTTCACCCGCGCGTTTAAGAAGCAGTTTGCCCAGACGCCAGCGTACTATCGCCGTTCCTCCGACTGGAACTCCTTTGGTATTCGCCCGCCGATTCGGCTGGGAGATTTCACGCTGCCGCAGCCGACTTACGTCACGCTGCCGGAAACGGTGCTGGTCGGCCAGACGCAGAGTTATACCTGTACGCTGGAACAGATTTCGCACTATCGCGATGAGATGCGGATTCACTTCTGGCGTCAGTTCCTGACAGAAACCGATACCGTGCCGCCAATCCTGTACGGCCTGCATCAGTCACGGCCAAGCCAGGAGAAGGACGATGAGCAGGAGATCCTGTATACCACGGCGGTCTCTTCGGATCAGCTGAATCACAGCATGCAGTCAACCCAGACGGTGTTGCTGGAAGCGGGTGACTACGTGCAGTTTACCTACGACGGCCCGACCAGCGAGCTGCAGGAGTTTATCCTGCTGATTTACGGTACCTGTATGCCGACGCTGGGCCTGACCCGTCGTCAGGGGCAGGATATTGAACGCTTCCACACCCACGGCGGCAAGAAGCGACAGAACCCGCCGACAGAGATCCGCTGCGATTATCTGATTCCGATTCGCCGCCAGGGTTAATTCACACTTCAGCTCTTTTCTTCGCCCCAGGTAATGGTTCACTCGCCCCTCCCCCCACATCGTGGAGAAGGGTCGGGGTGAGGCAACACCGGGCGCAGGATCAACCTGCAGCGTTAACGCTGCAGCTCATCCAGCGCAGGGGCATCCAGATGCGAGACATCCCCGGCGGTTTCCACGACCCAGCCTGATGCCAGCCAGGCACTTTGCTGATGATCGACGCGTGAAATCGAGCAGTTGCGCAGACGCAGACGGCGTTCCGCCCACGCAGGCAGACCGAGAATAGTGCTGACCAGCGCACCCAGCGCCATACCATGGCTCACCAGCAACGGTCGGCTGCCTGGCGGCAGGTCGAGACAGGCATTCAGCGCATCGTGCATACGCGCCGCCAGCTCGCTCATCGATTCACCCTGCGGGATGCGGCCATCTTCGCTGCCGTTAACCAGCGTGCGGCGCCAGCCCTCTTCTTCTTCGCTCAGGCTCTCAATCGGGCGCTGTTCCAGCACACCCATATTCAGTTCGCGCAGGCGAGGATCAAGGATGACATGGCAACCACAGGCATCAGCAATGATTTCGGCGGTACGACGCGTGCGGCCCAAATCACTGGATATAACATGAGTGATACCTAACGACTTCACGCGCTCAGCAACCTGAAACGCCTGCTGTTCACCTTTCCCGGTCAGTGGGCTGTCTGACTGTCCCTGAATACGACGGGAAGCATTCCAGACAGTTTCTCCGTGACGAACAAGATAGACCTGTAACATGTTTTTTTCCGTTATACTGCGACAAATTTGCGTAGAGGGTTCAAACAATTATGTACCATGTTGTCGCTGCTACCATCAATCCGGCAAAAATTAGCGCTATTTCTCAGGCATTCAGCGATGTTTTCGGACAGGGATCCTGCCATATTGAGGGTGTCGAGGTCGACAGCGGCGTAGCTGCGCAGCCGATGACAAATGCAGAAACGAGAACTGGCGCACGTCAGCGTGTGATGAATGCCCGTCAGGTCCGCCCGGAAGCAGACTTTTGGGTAGCGATCGAAGCCGGTATCGAAGATGACACTGCGTTTGCCTGGATGGTAGTGGAAGATCATAAGCAGCGCGGCGAATCGCGTTCCGCCAGTTTTACCCTGCCTCAGGTGGTATTGCAGGGAATTCATGAAGGTCGGGAACTGGGCGACGAGATGTCGCGCCTGACGGGGATTGACAATATCAAGCACAAAGGCGGCGCGATTGGCGCATTTACCCACAATATCCTGACGCGCAGCAGCGTGTATCATCAGGCGCTGGTGCTGGCGCTGTGCCCGTTTCACAATCCGGTTTATCAGATGAAAGTGGCTGAGTAAGCGGCACCATTATGATCCCCTCCCCCATAAAATGGGGGAGGGCCTGGGAGGGGGGAACAGGTAGCACCGTGTCGTCAGTTCCCCCATCCCAACCTTCCCCCCATGCTATGGGGGAAGGAGCAGTCCGGCATGCCTCTCACCGCCGGCATCAGTTATCAGCCTGAACCGCGCGTTAACGCTTCTCTGTCCCCTGCAACAGCTGACTTTCCAGCCACGCTTTCAGCGCAGGCGGCGCTGCTTTCAGGCTGTTTGAACCGCGCGTAATGGTGGCGATACCCAGTCCCAGTTCACTTTTCAGCTCGCGCTGGCTCATCTCCCCGCGCAGCAGCTCTTCAATAATGCGCAAACGGGTGCCAAAAGATTCGCGTTCATCGGGCGTCATCATCAGCTGAAACAGCGGCAAATGCAGGTTATCGGCGAAAGCATTCTGCATCAGGGCAACAAAACGTTGCCAGTCAGCATTGAATGGCTCTTCGGTGACAGGGATGGAGTCTTGAGTCATGAAGGTTCTTCCGTACTCATTAACGAGTACGGAAGAATAGCATAGTCAGTAACGACGCTGCCACTCGCCGTCGGCGATGATCTTATCTGGCTGCCCCATAAAGTGGCGATAATACGCATCATAAGCCAGCACGTTCTTCACATAGCCACGGGTTTCTGAGAATGGAATGGTTTCGATAAACGCCACCGAATCCAGCCGCCCGGCGCTGTTCCCCTGCCAGGTTCTCACCCGCGACGGCCCCGCGTTATACGCTGCCGAAGCGAAGATGCGGTTCTGGTCAAACTGCTGATAGACATACTCCAGATACTGCGTGCCGATCTGAATATTGGTCTGCGGATCAAACAGCTGACTGCTGTTCACATAACCCGGGATGCTGAACATTTTCACCGTATGCTGCGCGGTGGCGGGCATGATCTGCATCAGGCCGGATGCCCCGACCGGCGAGCGCGCTTTCGGATTCCATGCACTCTCCTGGCGGGCAATCGCCATTGCATAACTCTGCGGGATGCCTTTATCGCCGGTATAGCGTTTAAACTGATCCTGCCATGCCAGCGGGAAGCGTTCCTCCAGGCTGTTCCACAACTTGCCGCTGATCGTTGCCTGCACGCTCAGATCCCACCAGCCCTGATCCAGCGCATAACGCGCCAGCATCTGCTGCTCCGGCTGTGTTTTGCTGGCCACCAGATACGCCCACTCGCTGCGCGCCAGGTTATCCATGCCCCAGAACATCAGCTCACGCACCCGGGCGATTTCTGTGCCCTGAACCAGACTTCCCTGCGGTCGTGGCGCTTTATCCACCTGCAGCGGATAGGCTACACCCAGACGCTGAGCCGCCACCATCGGATAGAAGCCACGCTCCTGCATCAGCTTTTGCAGAATACCGTTCGCTTCCTCTTTACGTCCCTGTTCCAGCAGCAGATCTGCCTGCCAGTATTGCCATTCGTCTTTCTGCTTGTCTTCCAGCGGCAGTCGCGCCAGCCAGGTATTCAGGCCGCGGCGATCATTTTCCCCCAGCGCCATGCGCACCCGGCGTTCAATCAACGCCGTAGACTCACTGCGCATCACCACATTGTCGCGCCAGCGCGCCTGTTCAGCCGTGGTATCGCTGCCCATCATCCGCCAGACAACAATTTCGTCCAGCGCCTGTTTTTCCTGCTCGCTCATTTTCTGCAGGCGTACCAGCGTCGGGAGCATCGCCCGCGCATTTTCCGCGTCCTGGCGCGCCAGGCTGGTAAAGGCGATGATGGTGGCCTGGCGGGTAAAGTCAGTCGGGCCAACGGTACGGGCAAACGCGTCCACATTACGCGGATCTTTTTGCAGATCGATCAACGCGGTGGCGATGGTCTGATAGTCCGCTGGCAGCTGCTTCGCGAGGAAATTCACCAGACTGGTATTACCGGCTTTTAACGCCAGGCGAATACGCTCCAGCGTGGTGATCGGCGTACGCTGCCCGGCATCCTGCCAGACCGAGAATAATTTATCGCAGGTGGCAGGTAATGATGTTCCGGTCAGCCAGATATCCTGCGCACCGGTATACGCCACCTGCTGCTGGCCGGTAGCCCATTTGGCGTAATACCAGTTACAGCGCGCGGCCACAGGTTTGGGTGCCTCCGGACTAAATGCCAGCAGGCCATTCCAGTCCTGACGGCGCGCCAGTTCGTTAACGAAACGCGCCGGGAGTGAGCGCACCGGCGGCAATGTAGGGTGCTGCTGAGCAAAGTTATTTACCGCCAGGCTGGTCTCCTGATCGAGATTTTGCGCCAGCTGGCGATACTCAAGATAGGGATACAGCGGGTAGTCGCGCAGCGTCGGCATCAGCTGCTCCACCGTCGCCATCTGATTATTGTCCCAAGCCTGTTTAATCTGCTGATAACGCTCGCGCTGTGCATCCAGCGAATCCGCCTGCACACTGCCAGCCATTGCTGTCAAAAAGGTGCCAATGATCCAGTACTGCCATTTGTCCGCCATGACCTTTCCCACGTAAGCGCCTCTCTTAGTCCCAGGAATACTCCTTCATGCTAACCAGGCCTGCGGGCGCACGCCATGCTTCCAACAAATTTTTACGATTGGGCACAGAGGAAAAAAATGGCGTTATGATGTTATCTGCTTATATATGTCAAATAAACGAAGCTTTTATTTCATTATTATTTTCCCGCTTCAATAATACCCACAAATAAAAAACGCGATCTCATAATGAGACTGAAATACCAAATTTACTTTACTTTAAAAAAATTTAAGTCTGCTATTTAATACTTCAGAAATATTTATATACTTAAATTTCTTCGTCTACTTTTGCCCTGGCCTTAACCGGAGGTACACCTGTGTCTGCGCATTCTTTGACGACCGTACAGCAAGCTATTTTATTTGACCAACTGATGACACCTAACATCCCGTGCTATAATCTTGGTGCTATAGGCGGATTCAAGTTCGAAGTGCAACGCTAAGCCGCCTGTCTTAACTCTGCAAAGACCACTGAAGGCTGCCGGAAC
>NZ_CBFFRK010000086.1:0-17975 GCF_965644245.1 Erwinia sp. V71 | reverse complement strand
AACCCGGCGACCGTTATGTCGTTGTGCCGTGTCAGTGGAGGCGCATTATAGGGAGTTCCTGACGCCTGACAAGTGTTAAATGCAAAAAACTTTTCAAGCGTTGTTTTTTTACTCAAAGCGCCAGTTTTTCGAGCTTTTCGAAGCCATAACGTTGTAAAACGGGCATTAATTGTTCTGTATCCGGGGTAAATGTGGTGCAGTACGCCGTATTGCCCTCAGCAGAAAGTGCAACGGGCGCTTCATGTTGCAGTAACCAGGCGGTGCGCCGGGCAATCGCCGCGCCGGAATCGACTAAACGCGTCCCTTCTGGCAATACCTGCTGTAACTCTTCACTAATCAGTGGGAAGTGAGTACACCCCAGCACCACAGTGTCTGGCGGTTCCGCCATCCGCAGCCATGGCTGCAGGATTCGTTTCACATCTTCCAGTGGCACTGGCTTGCCATGCAGTTTCGCCTCAGCCAGTTCCACCAGCTCCGCCGAACCTAACATTGTGGTTTTACATTCGCTGGCAAAACGCGCCACCAGTTCATGGGTATAAGGGCGGCGTACTGTGCCGCGGGTCGCCAGCAGACCAACAATACCATTACGGGTTAAGCGTGCAGCGGGTTTAATCGCAGGCACTACACCTACCACCGGGAAAGCAAAACGTTCACGCAGAGCCGGTAACGTCACGGTGCTGGCACTGTTACAGGCAATCACTACCAGTGACAGCGGCGTGTGCTGAGCAATAGCCGTGACAATCGCCACTACTCGCTCAACGATGAACTCTTCGCTTTTCTCACCGTAGGGGAACGCTTCATTGTCGAAGGCATAAAGATAGTGGAGATCCGGCAGCAGTTGCCGAATCTCTTCATAAACAGAAAGCCCACCGACACCGGAATCAAAGACCAGTACGGTGGGTTTGAGATTAGAAGGTGTAGCTGGCGTTAACGTAGTATTCCCTTCCTGCAGTTGGATAGCCATACGCTGTCTCGTACTCTTTATCGAACAGGTTGGCTATTCTACCACGAACGGTCAGCTGGGATGTGACCGGATATGAAACGGCGAAATCAACCAGGCTGTAGCTGGGTAAGCGCTGTGCCGTCTCGCTGGTGTTGTCGAACCGCTTAGAGAAGTACTGATAAATTACGTCAACATCGACATCGTATATCGTCCAGCCCAGCTGGTACTTCGCCTGTTGCTTCGAGCGGCGTCCCAGTTCACGGTTATCGGAGTCACGACGCGCATCGAGATAACCAAGAGTAAGCTGATGGTTAAAGATGCCCGTATCGAATTCCCCCGTCCACTCCAGTCCCTTCAGCGTTGCGGCCTGGATATTGTAGTAAGTCCCCGTGAAAGTGGAAGAGTCATAATCGTAAGTGATCAGGTTATTAACCTGATTATGATACGCAGCCAGACGCCAGTTGAGTGGGCCAGTTAGCCCCTCCAGCCCCGCTTCCCATTGTTTTGATTCTTCCGGCTTGAGATTTTCATTTGAGTTGATACTCAGGCTTCGTTGCCCGTAAAGCTGTCCCAGCGTAGGCGCCTGGAATCCTGTGCCATAGGAAAGGGTCACACGATAATCCGGTAAGAATGCCCAGCCAGCCGCCGCCTGCCAGGTGCCATGACGACCAAACTTCTCGTTATCATCACCACGCGCAGAGCCTTCCAGCGTTACCGTGCCGATCTGTTGCTGTGCTGTCACATAAGCCCCGGTATTATCCTGCTTATAATGATCGCTGACACGCGAGAAGGTGCTATAGCTCAAGCCATCGGAGGTCAGTCTTTGCTGTTTCCAGTCGACTCCAGCACTGATCATGCCCTGGCCTAAACGATAAGTATTGCCCCACTGCAGGTTACGCTGCTCCATATCATTGAGGCTGTTATTATCGCTGTAGCGCCCTTCGCTTCCGACATAATTCAGGAAACTGTATTTCTGATAGCTGGCAACCAGCTGAGAAGAGTAGTCACCCTGATTAAAGCGCAGGCCTGTGTCATAGGTATGATTATAGATTTGCTGCTCATCTGCACTGCCAAAACCATCATAATCAGAATGAGCACCATAACCGTAACCACGGAAAAAGGCAGAGAACTGTTCATTAAACCTGTGATTCACACCCGCCCAGAAGGCTTTATTACCCCAGCCATCACGATCACTGTCCACTGGCGCAGTTGACGTCGAGTTAACGTCAAAACCTTTGGTATCCTGGTAAGAACCTGCCAGCGTCACGCGCGTGTTGTCAGTAATATGCTGATTAATACTGCCGCTATATTCCTGATAATGGTTAGAACCTGCGCCTGCGGTCAGGGTGTTTTTATCTTCTTCTGACTGCGTAATCACGTTAATTACGCCACCAATCGCATCCGCGCCATATATAGCAGAGCGCGGCCCGCGAATAAACTCAACACGTTGAACCAACGAGATAGGGATCTGATTGAAGTCAGCTTCACCTGTAATACCGGCTTTCGCCAGCGGAATACCATCCACCAACACCAGGGTATGGCGTGCCTCGGAGCCGCGGATATACATGGAACCGCTCTGGCCAATACCACCATTTTGTGCGATATCCACCCCCGGCAAACGGCGCATCACTTCCACCAGATTTTTCGCCTGCCAGCGGTCGATCTCTTCTTTAGTCACGACCGTTGTAGAGGCCAGCACCGACGACACCGGCTGTGCAAAGCGGTTAGCGGTAACAACCAGTTCATCATCATTTTGCTGCGCAAAGCCAGGTTGCGCCCAGAGGGAAACTGCCGCGACGCTCAGCGCCAGCAGCGAAGGTTTGCTTTTCATCATAATAATTAAGCATCCAAACGAATCATCCAGGATGCCGCAGGTATACGATCGATAGCACGCGATGATCGTACAAGTTGCGACGTACCCCGGCAGGTCTTCGGGCTCGGTGTCGTTTTTACTGGCGAAGACTTCCCATCATTAAGACAGTGTCTGCATCTGCAATCGCCACGACTATCCTTACCGCTGCGCGTCAGCTCCAGATTTACACTGGATTCCCTTTTAACTCGTCAGGAGGCCGGAAAGCGCATACTACGGTTTAGCATATTGGAAGTCCAGACTTCCAGAACGCTAAAACCAACCTTTTGCGAACAACACTGGACATCGGGGATCGAATCCCTACAATCGCCCGGCAAGTCTGCTATTCAACCAGGAACGCCCATGACGCCCGAACAATTGCCAATCGAACACTACGACGCCCAGCTGGCGGAAAAAGTCACCCGTTTACAGGGGATGATGTCGCCCTTTGCTGCGCCTGAGGTAGAGGTCTTTCGTTCGCCGGTCAGTCATTACCGCATGCGTGCGGAGTTCCGGTTGTGGCATGACGGCGACGATATCTACCACATTATCTTTGATCAGCAGACACGCCAGCGTATTCGGGTCGACAGTTTTCCGGCGGCCAGCGAGCTGATTAACCGTCTGATGCCGCGGATGATCGATGCACTGCGCGGCAACCGTACCCTGCGTCATAAACTGTTCCAGATCGACTATCTGTCGACCCTGAGTAATCAGGTGGTGGTGTCGCTGCTGTATCACAGCGCACTGACCGAAGAGTGGCAGCAGGAAGCCGAAGTACTGCGTGATGCACTGCGCGCCGAGGGTTTCGATCTGCATCTGATTGGCCGCGCCACGAAGACCAAAATCTGTCTGGATCAGGATTTTATTGATGAGCGCCTGCCGGTTGGCGGACGCGAGCTTATTTATCGCCAGGTCGAAAACAGCTTTACCCAGCCAAATGCGGCGATGAATATCCAGATGCTGGAGTGGGCGCTGGATGTGACGAAAGAGTCGCAGGGTGACCTGCTGGAACTCTATTGCGGCAACGGCAACTTCTCACTGGCACTGGCGCGCAATTTCCGCCGCGTGCTGGCAACTGAGATCGCCAAACCGTCGGTTGCCGCCGCGCAATACAATATCGCCGCCAATCAGATCGATAATGTGCAGATTATTCGTATGTCGGCAGAAGAGTTTACTCAGGCAATGAACGGCGTGCGCAGCTTTAACCGTCTGGAAGGCATCGATTTAACCAGCTATCAATGTGAGACGATTTTCGTCGATCCACCGCGCAGCGGCCTGGATGAAGAGACGGTGAAGATGGTGCAGGCGTATCCGCAGATTCTGTATATCTCCTGCAATCCTGCCACCTTATGTGACAACCTGCAAACGCTGGCAGAAACCCATCAGGTGAGCAAGCTGGCGCTGTTCGATCAGTTCCCGTACACCCACCATATGGAGTGTGGGGTTCTGCTGACCCGCCGCTAGAAGACAAAACGGCGAACACTCTGGTTCGCCGTTTAACGGGTTAACTGCTTTTCCGCGCACGAATCCGCAAGCCAATCCAGAAAATCAGCGCCACCATTAAAATGGTAGGAATAAAGTTCGAGCCGATATCCGGGTACTCAGCACGCACCATCGCGCTGTAGAGCAAAATACCCAGCAGGAAGAAGGCCGCCGCCAGCGAAGGCATACCTTCGGGCATCGCGCGGTTAAGGTAACGCTGATGCAGGCACCAGGCCGCCAGCGCCAGTGTAATCAGCGGGAACACAGAAAATGGCACGATGGCGCTAAACAGCGCAGAAAAGGAGGCATTTATCGACAATCCGGCGATAAATGCTAAAACTAAAGTGCCTTTGTCGCGATGAGTCTGAGGTGTTTCAGTCATATCATTATCCTTTTCAGCCTGCCCGGTTGTTCGATTCCAGCGTTACTGCCAGCTTCTCCTGCTCGCGGCGATACCAGTAATACGCCCCTTTCGAGATCATACGCAGTTGCAACACCAGCCGCTCTTCCAGCTGCTGCCGCTGTTCGTCATCGATATCCAGCGCCTCTGCGCCAGCATTAAAGACGATAATGACCATCGCTTCCGCCTGCGCTTCCGTAAAGCTGCGCGGCATGCGGTTTTCCTTCTCCAGATAATCCGCCAGCTCAGCGATAAAGTGCTGGATCTCACGCGCTACCGCCGCACGGAACGCCGCCGAAGTACCGGAACGTTCACGCAGCAGTAAGCGAAAAGCATTGGGATTGCTGCCAATATATTCCATAAAAGTGGACACCGAAGTGCGGATCACGCTGCCACCTTTGGCAATGCGCTGGCGCGCCTGACGCATCAGCTGACGCAGCATCAGGCCGCTTTCATCCACCATTGTCAGCCCTAATTCATCTACATCACGAAAGTGACGATAGAATGACGTCGGTGCAATACCGGCTTCACGCGCCACTTCGCGCAAACTCAGGCTGGCGAAACTCCTTTCCGCACTCAATTGACTGAATGCAGCTTCAATCAGCGAACGTCGTGTACGTTCCTTTTGTTGTGCCCTGACGCCCATGTTTCCGCCTTTTTCTCCCGCTGAAGCCGAACTATAGCAAACTTTTCAGCGTACAGTCTGATCAAGTTTGTGAGCGCCTGTGAACATCTCCGGTTTGGCAAATCACGGCAAATAGCAGGGATATTATTGGGATGTGCGGCGCAAGATGTTAGAATAACGTTGTAAAAATGTAGATAAATAAATAAGGCGTACTGGTATGCAACATTCTTACGATTACGATGCCATTGTGATTGGTTCCGGCCCCGGCGGAGAAGGCGCGGCGATGGGCCTGGTGAAGCAGGGAGCCCGTATCGCAGTGATCGAGCGCTACCATAATATCGGTGGTGGTTGTACTCACTGGGGAACGATCCCGTCTAAAGCCCTACGACACGCAGTAAGCCGCATTATCGAGTTCAATCAAAACCCCCTCTACAGTGACCACAGCCGCCTGCTTCGCTCCTCTTTTGCTGACATCCTTAACCACACCGAAAACGTGATCAGCCAGCAAACGCGCATGCGCCAGGGATTTTACGAACGTAATCACTGTGAGCTGTTTCAGGGCGATGCCCGTTTTATTGATGCCAACACCGTTGAAATCGAATTTCATGACGGTACCACTGAGCGTCTGACCGCCGATAAATTTGTTATCGCCTGCGGTTCACGCCCGTATCATCCGCCGGAAGTCGACTTTACCCATCCACGGATTTACGACTCCGATTCCATTCTCAATCTGCACCATGAACCCGGCCATGTAATTATCTACGGTGCCGGGGTGATCGGCTGCGAATATGCGTCGATCTTCCGCGGACTGAACGTCAAAGTGGATCTGATCAACACCCGCGATCGCCTGCTGGCGTTCCTCGATCAGGAGATGTCGGACTCACTGTCCTACCACTTCTGGAACAGCGGTGTCGTCATCCGCCACAACGAAGAGTTTGAACGTATTGAAGGCGTGCAGGATGGGGTGATTATGCACCTGAAATCCGGCAAAAAACTGAAAGCCGACTGCCTGCTGTACGCTAACGGCCGTACCGGTAATACCGATTCGCTGGCGCTGGAAAATATCGGGCTGGAAGCGGATGGCCGCGGTTTGCTGAAGGTCAACAGCATGTATCAGACCGCTCAGCCACATATTTACGCGGTGGGTGATGTGATCGGCTATCCGAGCCTCGCCTCAGCGGCCTACGATCAGGGACGTATCGCCGCACAGGCGATTATCAAAGGTGAAGCCACCGCCCATCTGATTGAAGATATTCCGACCGGTATCTACACCATTCCGGAGATCAGCTCGGTCGGCAAAACCGAACAGCAGCTGACGGCGATGAAAGTGCCGTATGAGGTGGGACGTGCGCAGTTTAAGCATCTGGCGCGGGCACAGATTGTCGGCATGAACGTGGGCAGCCTGAAGATCCTGTTTCACCGTGACACCAAAGAGATCCTCGGTATTCACTGCTTTGGTGAGCGCGCGGCCGAAATCATTCATATCGGCCAGGCGATTATGGAGCAAAAAAATGGTGGCAACACGATTGAGTACTTCGTGAATACCACCTTTAACTACCCGACGATGGCGGAAGCCTATCGGGTGGCAGCGCTGAACGGCTTAAATCGCCTGTTTTAAATCGCCGCCCATGTAGCCCTGCATATGTTCGCGGATCGCCTCTGCCAGCTGTTCATAACGGCTGCGCAGTGGCGAACCCGGACGATAGACCAGCGCGATGGTACGCTGCGGTTCCGGTTTATAGCATGGCAGATAGCACACGCCATCACGCACACGCTCTTTCGGCACCGCCAGCGCAGGTAACAACGTAATCCCGCTACCCGCCGCCACCATATTGCGCAACGTTTCTAAACTGGTCGCGCGGAAATGGGTATCCTCATCCGCACCCGCCTGGAAACAGAAGCCCATCGCCTGATCGCGCAGACAGTGACCATCTTCCAGCATCAGCAGCTTTTCACCCGACAGATCGGACATCGCCACACGATCGCGATCGTGCCATGGGTGATCGGCGTAGATCGCCAGTTTCATCGGCTCGTCAAACAGCGGGACTTCGATGAACGCTTCACTCTCTTTCACCAGCGCGAGGATGGCGCAATCCAGCTTGCCGCTGTCGAGCTGCGCCAGCAACTGCTGGGTCTGTGCTTCATGCAGATACATTTCCAGCTTGGGAAAGGTCTGGTGCAGCATCGGGATAATCTGCGGCAGCAGATACGGCCCGACCGTCGGGATCAGGCCGATGTGCAGTGGTCCGGACATCGTCTCACCCTGCTGGCTGGCCATCTCCTTCAGCACCTTCACTTCACGCAACACCGTACGCGCCTGATCCACCAGCAGCAAACCCGCCTGTGTGAACAACACCTTGCGGCTGGTGCGCTCCAGCAACATCACGCCTAACTCATCTTCCAGCTTACGAATCTGTCCGCTCAGCGTGGGCTGACTGACGTGGCAGGCATCTGCCGCGCGGCGAAAGTGCCGATGCTCGGCCAGTGCCACCAGATATTCCAGATCACGAATATTCATCTTATCCTCCGAACCACGATAGCCCGTGGCGATAGATAGGATAGCAATCAACGATTATCCCTATCAAGTAGAGTTAAGAATAATGTGCAACATTCAGTCAAAGATCACATTCACTTCTCCACCACGAGGATTATTTATGTTTGCAAGTCAGGAAGGTAAGTCCATCCCAGCAGTCACATTCCATACACGTCAGGGCGACAAATGGGTCGACATTACCACTGATGAACTGTTCAAAAATAAGACGGTGATTGTGTTTTCCCTGCCTGGTGCTTTTACGCCGACCTGCTCTTCCAGCCATCTGCCGCGTTATAACGAACTGGCTGGGGTCTTTGCTCAGCACGGTGTCGACAGCATTCTGTGCGTCTCTGTTAATGACACCTTTGTGATGAACGCGTGGAAAGCCGATCAGCACGCTGACAACATTACCTTTATTCCCGATGGCAACGGCGAGTTTACCCGTGGCATGGAGATGCTGGTCGAGAAGGCCGAACTCGGTTTTGGTCCGCGCTCATGGCGTTATTCGATGCTGGTGCGCGATGGCGTGGTCGTGCAGATGTTTGTTGAGCCAAACAAGCCGGGCGACCCGTTTGAAGTGTCTGATGCCGATACCATGCTGCGTTATCTGGCGCCGGACTACAAAGTGCAGGAATCCGTGTCTCTGTTCACCAAACCCGGTTGCCCGTTCTGCACCAAAGCCAAACAGATGCTGCTGGATCGGGGTATTCAGTATGAAGAGATTGTACTGGGTCAGGATGCCACGACGGTGAGTCTGCGTGCGATGACGGGCCGGGCGACCGTGCCACAGGTGTTTATCGGTGGTCGCCATATTGGCGGCAGCGATGATCTGGAACAGTATTTTCTGAGCGCATAACTCAAAAAAAACTGGCTGTGACACGGAGCCTGCTCAGGGAACACGGTCAGCTCCGCAAAGACGCAAAAACCGCCGTCCATGGCGCGGGACGCTTTCCTGCGCTTTGAGTTTGTGTGTTGCTGTCAATGTTTCCAGTGCCCTGATCGCTAACAATAATAAAGCGGGCCTCAGCCCGCTTTATTGATTTTGCCGCACCTTAGCCTAAACGCTGCTTCGCATCGCTGATTGCCTGCGCGACCTGCAGTGGTGACACACCGCCTTTGGCTTTACGCTGGTCGAGGCAGGACTGCAACGCCAGGAACGGATAAACATCCTCACCAATCACGTTGCTGAATTTCTGCAGATCCGCCAGCGTCAATGCTTCCAGCGCCACACCCTGCTTAATCGCTTCCACTACCGCTTCACCAACAATATGGTGTGCTTCGCGGAACGGTACGCCTTTAGCAACCAGATAATCCGCCAGCTCAGTGGCGTTAGCATAACCCTGCTCTGCCGCTTCCTGGCAACGCGGACGCTTCACCTGAATGCCATCCAGCACCAGTTCCGCCATATGCAGACAGTCCAGCCAGGTGTCGAGCGCGTCGAACAGGCCTTCTTTGTCTTCCTGCATATCTTTGTTATACGCCAGTGGCAGACCTTTCAGCGTCATCATCATACCGGTCAGCGCACCATGCACACGGCCACATTTGCCGCGGATCAGTTCCAGCGCATCCGGGTTTTTCTTCTGCGGCATCAGTGAAGAGCCGGAAGTGACACGATCAGACAGCTCAACAAAGCCTGCTTCACCGGTATTGAAGAAAATCAGGTCTTCGGCAAAACGCGACAGATGCACCATGCTGATGGAGGCATCCGCCAGCAGTTCCAGTACATGATCACGATCGGAGACGGTATCGAGGCTGTTACGGGTGGCGGATGCGAAGCCCAACCAGCCCGCCAGCTGCTCACGGTCGATAGCATAAGCCGTACCGGCCAGGGCGCCACAGCCCAGCGGGCTGACGTCCAGACGTTTCAGGGTATCCTGCAGACGGCTTTCATCACGCGCCAGCATTTCCACATACGCCAGGCACCAATGAGCAAATGTCACCGGCTGCGCGCGTTGCAGGTGGGTATAACCCGGCATCACCGCATCCTGGTTGGCTTCGGCGGTCACTACCAGTGCCTGTTGCAGGCTACGGGTCGCGGCCAGCAGTTCACCAACCTGCGCTTTACACCACAGTTTCAGGTCGGTTGCGACCTGATCGTTACGACTACGGCCAGTGTGGAGTTTTTTACCCAGTGCGCCGACTTTTTCAATCAGACGCCCTTCCACCCAGCTATGAATATCTTCGGCATCGCTTTCCAGAATCTGCTGCGGATTCGCCCGCACTTCTTCCAGCAATACGCCCAATGCCTGCTCTAACTGCTGCTGCTCATCAGCGGTCAGCACGTTAACCGTTACCAGCGCTTTGGACCAGGCGACGGAGCCGACAATATCCTGTTCCGCCAGACGATAGTCAAAGCGCAGCGAGTCGTTGAATTGCTTGAAACGTTGATCTGCCGCCTGAGTAAACCGTCCACCCCAAAGTGCCATGTTAAGTGCTCCGTTTGATAAAATTAATGTCGATAAATCCCCTCCCCCGCGTTACGGGGTAGGGTTAGGGAGGGACCAGGCGATTATGAGTCGCCTGCTCATCCATCCCGGCCTTCCCCCGCAAGACGGGGGAAGGGGAAAACCATCACTCCCCATCATCAGGGGAAAAGGAGCAATCCCTTTCCCTCAGCATCAGGGGGGAAATGATTACTTCTTCTCGTTCAGCGCACGGATACGTGAGGAGAGCGAGAACAGACGGATGAAGCCGCCCGCATGGCTGTGATCGTACACTTCGTCTTCACCGAAGGTCGCGAACTCTTCAGAGTACAGACTGTTAGCAGATTTTTTCTGAATCGCCGTCACCTGGCCTTTGTACAGCTGCAGAACCACTTCACCGTTCACTTCTTCCGCCAGCGCTTCAGCAGATGCCTGCAGAGATTTACGCAGTGGTGCGAACCAGCGACCATCGTAAACCACGTAGGACATTTCCAGGCCCAGCTGCTCACGCCATTTGAAGCTGTCGCGATCCAGTACCAGCTGCTCGACCGCACGCAGTGCGTTCACCATAATGGTGCCGCCCGGGGTTTCGTAGCAACCGCGGGATTTGATACCCACCAGACGGTTTTCCACGATATCGATACGACCCACGCCGTGTTTCGCACCGATGACATTCAGTTTTTCCAGGCACTGGAACGGGCTCAGCGCTTCGCCGTTGACTGCCACAACGCGGCCTTTTTCAACGGAGATGGTGACCTGCTCAGGCTGGTCTGGTGCTTCCAGCGGATCAACGGTCCACACCCAGCAATCTTTGTTTGGTGCGTTCCATGGGCTTTCCAGCACGCCGCCTTCGGTGGAGATATGCCAGGCGTTTTCGTCACGGCTGTAGATTTTTTCCAGCGACGCGGTGGTCGGGATATTACGCTCTTTCAGGTAATCCAGCAGTGCTTCACGGGAACGCAGGTTCCACTCACGCCATGGCGCAACCACTTTCAGCTGTGGTGCCAGAGCGGTGTAGGTGGTTTCGAAACGCACCTGGTCGTTACCTTTACCGGTCGCACCGTGGCACAGCGCATCTGCGCCCACTTTCAGCGCCAGTTCAACCTGGGCTTTCGCGATAATAGGACGTGCCATAGAAGTACCCAGCAGGTAGGTGCCTTCGTACAGTGCGCCAGTCTGCAGCACCGGGTAAACGTAATCACGGATAAACTCTTCACGCAGATCCACAACGTGGCACTCAGAAGCACCGGATTGCAGCGCTTTCTGTTCCACGCCTTCCAGATCGCTACGTTCCTGACCGATATCGGCGACGAATGCCACCACTTCACAGCCACCATAGTTCTCTTTCAGCCATGGAATAATCGCTGAAGTATCCAGACCACCGGAGTAAGCCAGAACGATTTTTTTAATGCCTTGAGTTTGCATCTTGTAATCCTTGAATTTAAAGCGTTTCGTTATGCAAGAATCCGGGTGCCAATGGACACGCCGTTAAATAAAGTGGGCAGTTGCTCCGCATTACGCCAGCTGGCGATATCGACCGGACGACCCAGCGTCCGTGCCGCATCCAGCGCAGCGTTAACTTTCACAATCATGCCATCGGTAATAATGCCCTGTGCAATCAGCTGCTCGGCTTTTTCCGCCGTCATTTCGGCAATACGCTGGCCTTTACCATCGAGAATACCACTGACATCAGACAGCAGAATCAGATCCGCACCCAGCGTTGCCGCCAGTGCCGTGGCTGCCTGATCCGCATTCACGTTCATCAGTTCACCTTCTGCGGTCACGCCGATCGAGCTGATCACCGGCAGGAAGCCCGCAGACAGCAGGGTGTTAATCAGCACCGGAGAACCTGGGGTGGCATTACCCACATGGCCCAGTTCTTCATCCAGCTGGGTGACATTAACGCTGTCACCATCACCGAGGTACAGGCCAACAGCATTGATAGCATACTTCTTCGCCCATGCCAGCAGGGTTTTGTTCGCCGTGCCCGCCAGTGCGCCGGTGATGATGTCGATCTGATCGGCCGGCGTCACACGCAGGCCATTCTTTTTCTGTACCGGCAGTGCCAGTTTCTTCATCAGTTCGTCAACCAGACAACCGCCACCATGCACGATCAGCAGGGGACGCTGGTGTGATTCACGGTAAGTCACCAGAGCATCAAACAGACGCGCCAGCGCCTCTTCGCTATCTAACAACACACCGCCCAGTTTAATAATTAATGGATTGGTCATAGTGTTCGCCAACTCGCCGGTTAAATAAGTGACAGCGTTTCAGGGAAGCCGAAACGAATATTCAGACACTGCACGGCCTGGGAAGATGCACCTTTCAGCAGGTTATCTTCAGCCGCCACGATAATCACATGCTCGCCCTGCACCGCAAAACCGATATCGCAGAACGGCAGACCCACCACCGATTTCAGGGAAGGCACACCTTTGTCATACAGGCGCACCAGCGGCTTATCGCGATAGGCATTATGGAACGCTTCCGCCACATCTTCCCGGCTGACGCCCGCTTTCAGGCGGCAGGTGATGGTTTCCAGAATCCCGCGCGGGAAATTGCCCAGATGCGGGGTGAAAATCACCGGAATACCGAGGTGCGCAGCGATTTCCGGGTGATGGCGATGGTTGAAGATGCCATACGGTTGCAGGCTCACTTCGCAGAAACTGGTGTTCAGGCTGGCTTTGCGACCGGCACCGCTCACGCCGCTGGTGGCGTTAATCACTGGCCACTGTGCGCTGTCCAGCAGGTCTGCCGCGATCAGCGGTTTCAGTGCCAGCTGAGCAGCTGTCGGGTAGCAACCCGGTACGGCAACCAGCTGCGCGTCCTTGATTTTGTCGTGCTGCCACTCGGCCAGACCATAGACGGCTTTTTCCAGCCATTCAGGATGCTTGTGGCTGAAGCCATAGAATTCGGTAAAGAAGCTGTCGTCATTAACGCGGAAGGCGCCAGAAAGATCGAACACCACACAGCCCGCCTGCAGGAATTCTGGTGCGAGGTCGTGGCTGACTTCATGAGCCGTGGCGAGGAACACCACATCGACTTTATCGGCAAACTGCGCCGCGTTGCTCAGCGGCTGGAGTGGCAGATCGACAATCCCTTTCAGCTGCGGATGCAGATCCGAAATTAACTTTCCGGCATCCGGACTTTGCGCTGAAACCGCCAAAGCGGTTATGTTCATATGTGGATGGCGATTCAGATAGGTTACAAGCTCTACACCAGCATAACCGCTGGCACCTACAATCAGCGTATTCAACATCAGACTGTATACCTTTTACCGTCACAAAGTTCCGGGTTGCAGCCGGCAGGCTCCTTCCCACGAAGTCAGGCGTTTTTATCGAAGAAGCAATAAAGCGTTCCCTTCAGCCTGGCGTTAATGTATTTTTATTCACTATTAATGCATGAATATTGATACTATCCTAACTCAAGGACTGTCAACAGTGAAGACAAAATTACCCCCTTTTATCGAACTCTACCGCCAGTTGATCGCTATACCGTCGATCAGCGCCACCGACAGTGCGCTCGATCAGAGCAATGAAACTTTAATCAATTTTCTGGCAGGCTGGTTTCGTGACCTTGGCTTCAGTGTTGAAGTCCAGCCCGTACCGGGCACACGCCATAAATTTAATATGCTGGCGAAGAGCGGTAACGGCGCGGGTGGCCTGCTGCTGGCCGGTCACAGCGATACCGTGCCGTATGATGATGGCCGCTGGACGCGCGACCCGTTCACCCTGACCGAGCACGATAATAAGCTGTACGGGCTGGGCACCGCCGATATGAAAGGCTTCTTTGCTTTTATTCTCGATGCGCTGCGTGATGTCGATGTGACGACGCTGAAAAAACCGCTGTATATCCTCGCCACCGCCGATGAAGAGACCACCATGGCGGGTGCCAGCTATTTCGCCACCTCCACCACCCTGCGTCCGGACTGCGCGATTATCGGCGAACCAACCTCGCTGAAACCGGTGCGCGCCCACAAAGGCCATCTGTCACAGGCGATTCGTATTCAGGGCCAGTCAGGTCACTCCAGCGATCCCGGCCGCGGTGTTAATGCCATCGAACTGATGCATGAATCCATCAGCCATCTGATGCAGCTGCGTAATACGCTGAAAGATCGCTACCACCATGATGGCTTCGCCATTCCGTATCCGACGATGAACTTTGGCCATATTCATGGCGGCGACGCGGCCAACCGTATCTGCGCCTGCTGTGAACTGCATATGGATATCCGCCCGCTGCCGGGGCTGACGCTGAGCGATCTCGATGGTCTGCTGCAGGAAGCGCTGGCACCGGTCAGTGCGCGCTGGCCGGGACGACTGACCATCAATGAGCTGCATCCACCGATTCCGGGCTACGAATGTCCGCCGGATCATCAGCTGGTGCAGGTGGTGGAAAAACTGCTCGGAACGCCGACAGAAATCGTCAATTACTGCACCGAAGCGCCCTTTATTCAGCAGGTATGTCCGACGCTGGTACTCGGCCCGGGGTCGATTAATCAGGCGCACCAGCCCGATGAATATATCGATACCGCATTTATTAAACCGACCCGTGAACTGATCACGCAGGTGGTCCGGCATTTCTGCCATCACTAGTCGTTACCGGGGTAATTCGCTGGCTATACAAGGCATTACCCCAGATTTGTAGCGTAATTGTTAATAAGAATAACTTATCTCTCCTTGATGTAATTAAATTTCATAAATTACCGGCATTTAGCGGCAGGATATCGCGTGTTTAAGTCATTTGACGAATGGATAGATACATGGCTAGATAAAAGACAAGGTTATGCCCGATAAGGCGTAAGAAAGTTACAAAAAATCAGATTAGACAGAAGGGTGTCAGGGGTCATATGAACGAACAATATTCCGCAATGCGAAGTAATGTCAGTATGCTCGGCAAACTGCTCGGGGATACGATTAAGGATGCGCTGGGAGAGAACATCCTCGACCGGGTGGAAACCATCCGCAAACTCTCCAAGTCATCTCGTGCAGGAAATGACGCCCACCGCCAGCAGTTGCTTACCACGCTGCAGAATCTTTCTAATGATGAACTGTTGCCGGTGGCGCGCGCCTTCAGCCAGTTTCTCAATCTGACCAATACCGCCGAGCAGTACCACACCATTTCACCGAACGGTGAAGGGGCGAATAACCCGGAACTGCTGGCAAAACTGTTCGAGCGTCTGAAACAGCTGCCTGAACTGAATGATACGGCTATCCGCGAAGCGGTGGAGTCGCTGTCGATCGAACTGGTACTGACTGCGCACCCGACCGAAATCACGCGCCGTACCCTGATTCACAAGCTGGTGGAAGTGAACACCTGCCTGAAGCAACTTGATCATACCGATCTGTCGGATTATGACCGCAACCAGATTATGCGCCGTCTGCGCCAGCTGGTGGCGCAGGCCTGGCATACCGATGAAATCCGTAAATATCGCCCGTCACCTGTCGATGAAGCCAAATGGGGCTTTGCAGTGGTGGAAAACAGCCTGTGGGAAGGGGTGCCGAATTTCCTGCGTGAGCTGGATGAGCAGGTGGAAGCCTCTTTCGGTTACAAACTGCCGGTCGATTTTGTGCCGGTGAAGTTCACCTCGTGGATGGGTGGTGACCGCGATGGCAACCCGAATGTGACCTCGACGATCACCCGTCACGTGTTGCAGCTGAGCCGCTGGAAAGCGACTGATCTGTTCCTGCGTGATATCGCTGTGCTGGTGTCTGAGCTGTCGATGTCCGAATGTACCGCCGACGTGCGCGAGCTGTGCGGTGACCCGGAGGCGCTGGAACCTTATCGTGAAATTATGAAGCACCTGCGTTCGCAGCTGCTCAGCACCCAGAGCTACCTCGCCCAGCGTCTGAAAGGCGAGCGCCCGCCGCGTCCGGCCGATCTGCTGATCTCTAATGATCAGCTGTGGGACCCGCTGTATACCTGTTATCAGTCATTGCAGGCCTGTGGCATGGGCATTATCGCCAATGGCCAGTTGCTCGATACGCTGCGCCGCGTGAAATGTTTTGGCGTGCCGCTGGTGCGTATCGACCTGCGTCAGGAAAGCACCCGCCATACCGAAGCGCTGGCAGAAGTGACGCGCTATCTTGGTCTGGGCGACTATGAAAGCTGGTCCGAAGCGGACAAACAGGCATTCCTGATCCGTGAACTGAATTCCAAGCGCCCGTTACTGCCACGTCAGTGGGAGCCGAGCGCCGATACCCGTGAAGTGCTGGATACCTGTCGCGTGGCGGCAGAAGCACCACAGGGGTCGATTGCCGCGTATGTTATTTCGATGGCGAAAACGCCGTCTGACGTGCTGGCGGTACATCTGCTGTTAAAAGAAGCCGGTATTCCGTATGCCCTGCCGGTCGCGCCGCTGTTTGAAACCCTTGATGACCTGAATAACGCTAACGACGTGATGAGCCAGCTGTTAAGCATCGACTGGTATCGCGGCTTTATTCAGGGCAAGCAGATGGTGATGATTGGCTACTCTGACTCCGCGAAAGATGCGGGTGTGATGGCCGCGTCCTGGGCGCAGTACCAGGCACAGGATGCACTGATCAAGACCTGCGAAAAATCGGGTATCGCCCTGACTCTGTTCCACGGCCGTGGCGGCACGATTGGTCGCGGTGGTGCGCCGGCACATGCCGCCCTGCTGTCACAACCGCCGGGCAGCCTGAAAGGCGGTCTGCGTGTGACCGAACAGGGCGAGATGATCCGCTTTAAGTTTGGTCTGCCGGAAATTGCCACCTCCAGTCTGGCGCTGTACACCAGTGCGATTCTGGAAGCGAACCTGCTGCCGCCACCGGAGCCGAAGAAAGCGTGGCGCAATATCATGGATCAGCTGTCGGCGGTGTCCTGCAATATGTACCGCGGCTATATCCGTGAGAATGCTGACTTTGTGCCGTACTTCCGCTCTGCCACCCCAGAGCTGGAGCTGGGCAAACTGCCACTCGGTTCACGTCCGGCGAAACGTCGCCCGACCGGCGGTGTTGAGACGCTGCGTGCGATTCCATGGATTTTCGCCTGGACGCAGAACCGTCTGATGCTGCCAGCCTGGCTGGGCGCAGGTGCGGCGTTGCAGAAAGCCGTGGAAGACGGTCATCAGGATGAGCTGGAAAATATGTGCCGCGACTGGCCATTCTTCTCGACCCGCCTCGGCATGCTGGAGATGGTGTTCTCGAAAACGGATCTGTGGCTGGCGGAATATTATGACCAGCGCCTGGTGGATACATCACTGTGGCCGCTGGGCAAACAGCTGCGCGATCAGCTGGCATCCGATATTAATGTGGTGCTGACCATTTCGAATGATTCGCATCTGATGGCAGATTTGCCGTGGATTGCAGAGTCTATCGCACTGCGTAACGTGTATACCGACCCACTGAACGTGCTACAGGCGGAGCTGCTGCACCGTTCACGTCAGCTGGAAGCCAGCGGCAGCGAGCCGGACCCACGCGTCGAGCAGGCGCTGATGGTGACGATTGCCGGTGTCGCGGCCGGGATGCGTAATACCGGTTAAGACAGTAGAGGGAGCCGCGAGGTTCCCTTTTTGATCGGGCTAATGCCGTCTGGCGCTCCCGGAACAATCCATTCTTCCCGCTCTTCTCTCGCATCTTGTATGCTTTTTCTACAGGCGCTATATTTGCTCCAAATTGCAGTAAAAACGTACAGCGCGAATTCAGATAATAAGTGCAACGCTTGGTCATGTGGATGGAGGGACGGTTAGCTACCGATAAGCTATCCT
>NZ_CBFFRK010000085.1:0-18677 GCF_965644245.1 Erwinia sp. V71 | reverse complement strand
GGATAGCTTATCGGTAGCTAACCGTCCCTCCATCCACATGACCAAGCGTTGCACTTATTATCTGAATTCGCGCTGTTTACTGACAGGATGACGGAGAGATTGTCCAGATAACGAATATCAACCCGCGCCATTTCACAGACAACGCATATGGCTGACGAGGAAAAGTGGGTCTTTGCTGAGTGGAGTAATAACGGAGAGTCACGACGGTTTAATTTCATGACGAAAGGTAAGTCTTTTATATTAAAAAAGCAGCATAAATTGCGAAAAACGGGTTTATTTAAAGAAAGTTTTAACATTGCCAATAAAAGCCGTTAAACTTAGCGCCTGCCGTTTATTATCAATACGGATGCACAATTTGGTTACGCTGTTTCGCCTGTCACAACACCGCATACCGGCAGTGATCGCCATCATGGCGATTATGCTGCTGTTTATTGCTCCAGAGGTATCGAAATCTCTGGCGCTGCGTCATGACGTCAGCAACCGCGCAACGACTCACACCAGTACGCCGCAACGGCCCGTTATGGTGATGGCGGGTATGGATCATAGCGCGATGGATCACCGTGCCATGCACGCTGAACCTGCCGCGCACAGCCTGTCAGCCACCCGCGAGACACCGGACAGTCATCACAGCGCTGCTGGTGCGATGCCTGCCGGAATGAGCATGATGGACGATATCGCCTGCGGCTACTGCCTGTTCCTGCTGCATTTCCCGCTGCTGCTGTGGGTGTTTGTGCCGCTCATTCTGCAGATGCTGTTATCTTCACGTGCCGCACCCTGCCCGCAAATAATCCTCTTCACCGCAACGCTGTTTACAGGTCTTTGCCAGCCACGCGCACCACCGGCATATTAATTCCCGGAAAATCACAGTTATCGTCTTATTATTGTTGATAAGACAACAGAAATATCAATACAGGTGTTTTGCACCCGTTAGCCCGTGCGCGAAATAAATTTTCTGGCGGCAAATATACGGCTCAGAAAGGAAACAGCGACGCGGGAATATCTTTTTTTCTTTTTATCAAGGAGAGTTCACCATGTTGCATCAGATGAAAAAAACGCTTACCGTCGCTACCCTGCTGGCCAGCGCGCTGCTGTCACAGCAGGTCTTTGCCCATGCACACCTTCATGCCGCTTCGCCGGCAGATAAAGCCACCGTGAATGAGGCACCGAAAGAGATTACGCTGACCTTTACGGAAGGCGTGGAGCCGTCATTCAGTGGCGCGAAGGTGACCGACAGCACCGGTAAACCGATCGCCACCGGTAAAGCCACCTCAGATAAGGCGGATAACAAAGTGCTGCATATTCCGTTCAGCACCGATCTGACGCCGGGAAGCTATAAAGTGGAGTGGCATGTACTGTCCGTCGACGGGCATAAAACCAAAGGCAGTTACAGCTTTACGCAGAAGTAATCTGCACGACGGGCGCAGCACAGGTTGCGCCCGGATAAATACCAGCAATGAGAGCAACCATGGCACTTTTTCCCTCATCACCAAAGACAAAAAAATTCTTTATCGCCCAGGCCTGCGTGGCGTTGATCGCCTGCGTGATCCTGATTAAAGCGATTATTGGCGGCGCGATTGATGAATACAATATGCCGTTTTCTACCTGGCCAGCATCACTGTATATCTCTGAGTTCTTTATGATTCTGGTGTACACACTGGTGTTCACCATCCTGTTCTCAATTCCGCTGTGGTACTTTTTTATCGGCGAACAGGGTACGCAGGAACAGAAGTAAAACTATTCAATACGCCGCACATCAGGATGCTGTTCGCTGGCGGCTTCGTGGTAGATATCCCCCAGCCATAATGGGATTTCAGCCTCGGTGACATCATCAGGGATGATGACGTCATACAGGCGCGACGATTTGCCCTCGGCACGATCAACACGGAACACCTGCCAGCCTTGCGGCGTTGCTTTCACACCAATAAAGCGGCCAAAAACGTTATAAATCATCATGGAGGTCAGCTCCGGTTAATCACAACTGTTGACGACAGATGGCGATTCACCCGCCATCAGCCAGATATAATCGCCACAAACCCTGAAAAAGCAGCATTTTTATCCAAAATATTTTTCAGCCAAAAAAATCATTTCGATGAACCGCAAACTACGTTTAGATCTACCCTCCTCACCATTCAATGAAAAATACAGAGGCCGCTGTGGCAGTTAAGTTGATCGCCGTTGATATGGACGGCACCTTTCTGAAAGATGATAAAACCTATAACCGGGAACGTTTTCAGGCGCAGTATCCGTTGCTGCGGCAACGCGGGATTCATTTTGTCGTCGCCAGCGGCAACCAGTACTGGCAGCTGGAGAGCTTCTTCCCGGAGATCGCCGCAGATATCTCGTTTGTCGCAGAAAACGGCGCATGGGTGATCAGCGAGTCCGAAGAGTTGTTCTGTGGCCATATTCCGTTAGCGCAGGTATTAACGATTCTCGCCGAACTGGCCGATATCCCCAGCGTCTACACCGTGGTCTGTGGTAAAGAGACCGCCTGGCTGCACGAAGATGCGCCACAGGCGATCTTTGCCCATATGTCACGCCACTATCGCCGCCTGAAGCCTTACCATTCTGTCGATGAGATCAGCGATGATATTTTCAAAATCGCCCTGACGCTTGATGACAGCATGATCCCTGAAGTGAAAGCGCATCTGAGCCATAAAGTCGGCGCGACGCTAACGCCAGTGACCAGCGGCTTTGGCTTTATTGATCTGATTATCCCTGGCATCCATAAAGCGCACGGCGTGAAGCTGCTGCAGGAAAAATGGGGCATTACGGATAACGAAGTGGTGGCGCTCGGTGACAGCGGCAATGATAAAGAGATGCTGGCGCACGCGGGCTACAGTTTCAGTATGGCGAACGCCAGTGATGAAGTGAAACAGGTGGCGCGTTATCAGACTGGCCACAACAATGATGAAGCGGTACTGGATGTGATTGATCAGGTGTTAAATAACGCCGCCCCGTTTAACTAAGCCTCTGTCAGCAATAACCGGGATGTGCCTGTGCCACTCCGATCTTTCTGAGCACGCTTCGGCTTACAACGCCGCAGCAATCGCCTCACCCAGTTGCTGCGTGGTAGCCTGACCGCCAAGGTCGCGCGTCAGCCAGTCACCAGCCGCCAGTGTGCGTTCAATTGCCTGCAACACAGCAGCGCCAGCCTCTGCATAACCCAGATGTTCCAGCATCATCGCGCCACACCAGATTTGTCCAATCGGGTTAGCGATGCCTTTCCCGGCGATATCCGGCGCGGAACCGTGCACCGGCTCGAACAGGCTGGGGAAAGTACGTTCCGGGTTAATGTTGGCGGACGGTGCAATACCGATGGTGCCGGTACAGGCCGGGCCGAGATCGGACAGGATGTCACCAAACAGGTTGCTGGCGACCACCACATCAAACCAGTCAGGATGCAGCACAAAATTCGCGGTCAGAATATCGATATGATATTTATCGACTTTCACTTCCGGGTAATGTTCTGCCATCGCCTCGACGCGGCTGTCCCAGTACGGCATGGTAATCGCAATCCCGTTCGATTTGGTGGCCGAAGTCAGGTGTTTCTTTGGCCGCCGCTGCGCCAGCTCGTAAGCGAATTTCAGAATGCGATCGACACCCGTACGCGTCATCACCGTCTCCTGAATCACCACTTCGCGCTCAGTGCCGGGGAACATGGTGCCGCCGACACTGGAGTACTCCCCTTCGGTGTTTTCCCGCACCACATAGAAGTCGATATCTCCCGGCTGGCGATTGGCCAGCGGTGCTTTGACGCCGGGCATCAGCCGTACCGGACGCAGATTGACGTACTGATCAAACATACGGCGGAACTGCAGCAGCGATCCCCACAGTGAAACATGGTCCGGCACCACTTCCGGCCAGCCCACCGCGCCAAAGTAGATGGCATCGAAGTTTTGCAGCGTGGTGAACCAGTCGTCCGGCAGCATTTTGCCATGCTGCTGCCAGTATTCCGCGCTGGCAAAGTCGAACCACTGCCACTCCAGCGGGATACCAAATTTCTCTGCGGCAACGTTCAGCACGCGCACGCCTTCCGGCATCACTTCTTTACCAATGCCATCACCGGCAATCACGGCAATCTTATGTTTTTTTCCTGTCATCGTTTTTCACGCTTCTGGTTGTGAATAGGGCAATGGCAGTATAACGTTGCTGCTGAGGGAAATAATTGCTCTGAAACGAAAGCCAATGTTGAATCAAAGTAAAGAATCTCGCACATCGACCGATGACCTGGCGTTTTTTGTCCGTATCGCCACCCTTGGCAGCCTGACCGCTGTCGCGCGTGAGCTGGGGTTGTCACTGCCTGCGGTCAGTAAACGCCTGAGTCAGCTGGAGTCGCGCCTTGGCGTGCAGCTGCTGCGCCGCACCACCCGGCGGCTGGATCTGACGCCGGAGGGCAAACGTTATCTGGACGGCGCCCGGCCGCTGCTGGATCAACTGGCGGCGCTGGAAGAAGCCGTAAGCAGCCAGACCGCAATACTGCGCGGCACGCTGAATATCAATGCTTCCTTTGGTTTCGGTCGTCGCCACGTCGCGCCCTGCGTGTCGCAGTTTGCTGCGCTGCATCCGCAATTGTCGCTGACGCTGCAGCTCAGCAGCCAGGCGCTGAATTTTCTCGATGCCAATATTGATATCGATATCCGCGTGGGTGAGCCGCCGGATGCGCGGCTGATGGCGCGCAAACTGCGGGCCAACGCCCGTGTGCTGTGCTGCTCCCCTGCTTATGCGCAACAGTATGGCCTGCCCGACAGTATCCCGGCGCTGGCGCAGCATCAGTGCATCCTGCTGCGCCAGTACGAAAGTGATTTCGCCCTGTGGCGCTTATCGCGCGGCAAAGAGACGATCAGCCAGAAAGTGCACGGCCAGCTGGTCACTAATGATGGTGAAGTGGCGATGCGCATGGCAATGGACGGACACGGTATTCTGCTGCGCTCGTGGTGGGATGCTGAAGAAAGCATCACCCGTGGCGATCTGCTGCATGTACTGCCGGACTGGCAGGCACCGGGCGGTGATATTTATGCCGTCTGGCAACCGCAGCGGCAATTGCCAGCACGTATTAGCGCTTTTGTTGATTATCTGGTTCAACATTTGTAACGACTGCACACCTGCTGCACTCTGCCATTAAGTATCAGTGAGCTATAAGAAATTGGGTTCATGATCAATACTGCCATCCATTAGTTGTGCTTTACTATATTAATGACTGGCAAAAGGAATTCTTCATGAAGCTCGGCTCCCGCTTATCTTCCGCGCTACTGCTGCACTCCTCTCTCGGTCGCTGCATCACGCTGTTTGGCGTATTACTGCTGGTGGCGGTCATTACCATCAACAGCTGGTCGCTCAGCCAGTCCTGGCAACGCAGAGTAGCAATGGCGGAGCAAACGGCGGTTAACCTGGCACTCTCCCAGGCTCGCCAGGCGGAAGATACCTTTTTACAGGCGGAGCTGTCGCTCAGAGAAGTGCAGCGCGACCTGCTGAATATGCTCGCCAGCGAGCTTAACCCCACCGAACTGAGCCGGGTGATGCTCGACCTGCAGGAACGCCTGCCGCAGCTGCACGGCTTGTTTTATTACGACGCCAGCGGCAGATGGGTTGCCACCTCCACGCCCAATGTGCAGATCAAAGCCAATAACTCGGACCGTGAATACTTTAGTTATCATCGCACCCATGCCAATAACGGCATTCATATCGGCCCGGTGATTCGCAGCCGCAGCACAGGGGATCTGGTGATCCCGGTATCGCTACGCGTCAACAATCAGGCCGGCGAGTTCGCCGGGGTTATGCTGGCGACCATCAGAGTGGACTATTTTCGCCGCTTTTATTCTTACTACGAGATGGGCAACCGCGATGTGCTGGTTCTGATGCTGGCCGACAGCACCGTACTTTATGCACGTCCGATGCCAGACAGCTATATCGGTAAAAATCTCTCCGGCAGCCCGCTGTTTCGCAGCATGCTGCAGAAAACAGACTCCGGCAGCGGTGAATGGGATGCGGCGCTGGATGGCCAGACACGCATCTTCGGCTTCGCCCGCTCGGAGCGTTATCCGCTGGTCGTGGCCGCGGGCTACGATAAAAACACCCTGCGTAATCAATGGATAAACCATAATGTGCAGGACGTGGTGCTCAATCTGGCCCTGCTGGCGAGTATCTTACTGATGGGCGTTTCGGTCTTACGCCAGGTACGCACCAATCTGAAAAACCAGACAGAACTGGCGCAGCTGCGTGATGAGCTGACCACCATCAACCATACCCTGAAGGCCATGGCGCTGGTGGATGGCCTGACCGGTCTGGCTAACCGTCGCCAGCTTGATATCTTCCTGACGCAAAGCCTGCAACGTTCCGCCCGCAGCGGTAAACCTGTGGCGCTGGTGATGATGGATATCGACTTTTTTAAACGCTACAACGATCACTACGGTCATGTTGCCGGTGATAACTGCCTGAAACGGGTGGGCAGAATTCTTAAATCACTGCCACACCGGCAGGTCGATCTCATTGCCCGCTATGGCGGTGAAGAGTTCGCGCTGGTGTTAACGGATACCACGCTGGAACAGGCGCTGGGCGTCGCCGAACGGGCGGTCAGCGCGATTCGAAATGCAGCAATAGAACATGAGACCAGCGATGTGGCGCAGCAGGTTGTCACCCTGAGCGCCGGCTGTTTTGCGCTGGTCGGCAGCGGCTCAGACGATGATGCGCAGCAGCTGACCGAAGGGGCGGATAAAGCGCTGTATCGTGCCAAACATCATGGACGTAATCAGGTCGCGCAGTAAAACAGCGCAGGGTCATCCGTTGCCCTGCGCTGCACCGTATGCGCCGGTTTATGCCAGCGTGACATCCCCTTCCAGCTGGCAGCTGCACGCCAGCACATAGCCCTGGGCAATCTCTTCTGCACTCAGGGTCATGGTACTGGTGGTGCGATAATCGCCGGAAAGCACACGTGTTTTACAACTGCCACAGACACCGGCGCGACAGGCTGCCGTCACCGGGATCTGATGCTGTTCCATCGCCGCCAGCAGCGTGCTGCCGACCGGCACACGGTAGTGAGCCAGCGGTTGCAGCCGTGTCAGCGTCAGCGTTTTATCAGCAGAAACCACCGCTTCCGGCGGCTGGAAACGCTCAGAGACGATATGGTTCGCTGCCACACCCAGCGCGGCCAGCCAGCTTTCCGTCAGTGCCATATAGGGTGCAGGGCCGCAAATCATCACCCTTCGCGCCTGAATGTCTGGCACCCGCAACTGCAACACATCCTGACTCAGCCGACCAGCGATCTGGCCCGGCTGCGCATCCTGCTCGGCCAGAATGGTCAGATCCAGCTGCGGATAGCGTGCCGCCAGCTGCTGCCACTCGGCGGCAAAAATCACATCCTGCGGGCTGCGTACACTGTAAAACACCTGCACGCTTTGCTGCGGATGGTTTGCCAGCGCGTCACGGGCAATCGACATCACCGGCGTCACGCCACACCCTGCCGCCAGCAGCAGCAAGGGTTGCTCAGCACGGCTGTTGACAAACTCGCCCTGAGCATCCGATAACCATACGTAATCGCCCGGTTTTACCTGCTGCGTCAGCCAGCCGGAGCCGCTGCCACCCGCAATGTGTCGCACCGTCAGGGTGATAAAACGGCTAATCCCCGGAGTGGAAGAGAGCGTATAGGCACGCTGGATTTCTCCCGTCGGACCAATATTGACCCGCGCAAACTGACCCGGCCGATAGTCATAAACATCATGATGAATCAGCGCCAGCGTCCAGACATCAGGCGTCTCGTGGGTAATCGCATGCACCTGCATCCGGTTCGGGCATAACGCCGTTGGCTGATCGGGAAACAGAGGAAAGGTCATCGTCAGTTACTCCGCCAGAAGGGTTTGCAGATCGTTTTCGACTGTAGTAACCGCACGCAGGCCGAATTTTTCATTCAGCACCGCCAGCAGATTGTCAGTAAAAAAGCCCGGTGCCGTCGGCCCGGTGGCGATATTTTTCACCCCCAGCGCCAGCAACGTCAGCAGAATGACAATCGCCTTCTGCTCAAACCATGACAGCACCAGGCTCAGCGGCAGATCGTTTACACCACAGCCCAGTTTTTCCGCCAGGTGTACCGCCAGCATGATCGCCGAATAGGCATCGTTGCACTGACCCACATCCAGCAGACGCGGCAGCCCCTCCAGCGTGCCGAAATCGAGTTTATTAAAGCGGTATTTGCCGCAGGCCAGCGTCATAATCAGGCAGTCCTGCGGCACGCTGCGCGCCAGATCGGTAAAGTAGCTGCGTTCGCTGCGGCTGCCGTCACAACCGCCAATCAGGAAGATATGACGCAGTTTTTTGCTGACAACAAGATCAATCACCGTATCTGCCGCATTGAGTAACGTCTGACGGCCAAAACCGACGGTGATCTCCTGCCCGATCTCACTGTAACGGAAGCCTGGCAGCTGCAATGCCTGCTGAATAACAGGCGCTAAGTCGTTGCCTTCCAGATGCTGCACGCCTGGCCAGCCGACGATGCTGCGCGTCCAGATACGATCGTTATAGCTGCCGACAAACGGATCGATAATGCAGTTGGAAGTCATCACCACCGGGCCCGGGAATTTAGCAAACTCGACCTGCTGATTCTGCCAGCCACTGCCGTAATTGCCCGCCAGATGCGGATATTTTTTCAGCTTAGGATAGCCGTGTGCAGGCAGCATCTCGCCATGGGTATAAATGTTAATTCCGCTCCCTGCGGTTTGCTCCAGCAACATATGCAGGTCTTTCAGATCGTGGCCGGAAATCAGGATCGCCTTCCCGGCACGTGGGCGCACGCTGACACTGGTCGGCTGCGGGTGACCATAGGTATCCGTCTCACCTTTATCCAGCAGCGCCATCACGCTGAAATTCATTTTGCCGATCGCCATCGCGTTATCGAGTAACTCGCCCATATCAGCAGGCTGTGCGCCCAGCCAGGCCATCAGACGATGATATTCGGCGTAAATAACGCTGTCCGCCTGCCCCAGCACATGGGCGTGTTCCATATAGGCCGCTGCACCTTTCAGGCCATACAGACACAGCATGCGCAGGCCATGAATATCCGCGCCGATCTGCGTCTTGTCGCTATCCAGCGCAAACTGCTGCGCCTGTTGCTGCAGTACGTGCAGATCATCACTGACCAGTTGCAGTGCCGCCAGCGGATGACTGACGACAGCCTCCGCATCCAGCAGCCGGCAACGCACCGCCAGCGCTTCGCGATGCATAATCGCTTCACGGGCATAAGCGACGATACGTTGTGAGTCGAAATTAACGTTGGTCAGCGTGGAGAAGAAAGCGCGCGCGGCAAAGCTGTCGATCTCTTCATCGGCAATGCCATAACCTCGCGCCGTCAGCGCCCAGGCGGATAATCCCTGCAGTACCGCAACCAGTAAGTCCTGTAAATCAGAGGTTTCCGCCGTTTTACCACACATGCCCTGCGCATACGCACAGCCATTGCCCGCCGGAGTACGAATCGTTTGCTCACATTGCACACAAAACATATTTCTGTTCCTTTTTTAAAGTTGCATTTTAAATACATGTTTTAGAGCAAGCCTAAAACGAAGCGAAACAGAAATGAATGCGTTTTTACCACTAACTGCCGGGGGATTGATTTAGCGCAACTTTTGTCTGCGGGTCGATGGCCGGAGCTCTGCGCTTCAGCCTGTGTTGTGGACAGCGGAAAAAACAGGAAGAGGGTTTTCCCTCTTCTGCTGTAAGGCGGATAATCAGATTACTCGTTGCCGTAACGGCCAATAATGCTGGCGGCACCAAGAGTATGACCTTTCAGTTTTGCCAGCAGTTCAGTACGATCCAGACCTGCCGGTAAGGCATCTGGCGCTAAATCTGTGGCAATCAGGACAAAGTTATAGTGATGGTAACCACTGCCAGCAGGCGGACAGGGGCCATAATAGTGGCTGGTACCTGGGGTGTTTTTACCGCCTGTATAATCTTTCCCTGCGGTTAATGCGCCCTGGGCAAAGTCGCTTTTGCTGGCAGGAATATTGTATGCCACCAGATGCGTCACCCCGAGTCCTTTAGCGCCAACCGGGTCGTCCACCAGCAGGGTAAAACTTTTGGTGCCTGCCGGGGCGTGGCTCCAGTTGAGTTCAGGGGAAACATTGTCGCCGGTACAGGCCGGATTACTTTTGCTGTTACCGGCAAAAGGCTTATTCAGCACAGCGTTATCGCTAAAATCCTTTGACTGCAGCGTAAACGTTTCTGCTGCCAGCGAGGTGACGGGAAGTAATGCAGCCGTCAGAATGACACACCATTTCTTCATCTCTTTCTCCTGTCAGTAATATTAATCTGCTTAATGATAGCGAAAAAAACAGCCAGGTCAGCGATTTCCGTGACGTTATCCCAAATCTGGGCCGTGATTTCATCAGCAGAATCATGAGATGAACGGCGGTATATCATCGTGAATGAGACACCGGCGGGCAATGCCACAATCGTGAAATGATGAAAATTCGTACAACCCCTGACAGACCGTACTTTACAGTGAAAAATGTCCACTTCTGACTGAACGTGACAACACGCAAAAATGGCTTCCGCCCCAAACAATAAAATGTTATATCATCACAATACCAGTTTCACATGTCGGGAAAGGAACGCGAGTGAACAAACATTTTTCGTTGTTGTTACTGTCGCTGGTCGCAGGAAAAGCCAGCGCATTTCAGGCAAAAATCGCTGTTGACGGGACGAGTCAGCCGCAGGTGGCGACGGAAGTGACCGCGCCGTTTTTGGGTTTCCACGCGCTGGATTCACAGGCGATTCATCCCGGCACCTGCAGTGCCGTTTCGGTCAATGGCTGCGGCTGCCCGTTCTGCGTCCAGTTGCGTAACTCAGGCCGCTGATTCAGGATGTCAGACGCACCACACGCTGCGGCCAGGGGTCAGTAAACTGACCGCCCTCCTGCCACCAGGCGATCTCCTCTTCGGTGAGAAAACAGCGCTGCAGCGCCTGCACAAATGGCGTCAGTTCATCGCGCTGACCGATCACCGTCAGACGGCAGCGGCGATCGCCGAAACGCCCCGGCATCGCCTGTAACTGACGGGTCAGTAGTGCACGCTCTTCCGCACTCAGCTGATTGTCGCGGTGTTGCAGAACACCCGCTTTCCAGTAGCTGATAAATTCCAGACTGATGCTGCCCGCCGCCTGATTCCATAGCAACGCCAGATCGTCCCGCGTCGGCAGCCAGAAAAAGCCCTTGCTGCGGTAGATACCGCGGCCAAGGAATTGCTGATATGTATCCCACAGCCGCTGCGGATGAAACGGCCGGTCATCAGCCAGCACCTGCGAAGCGATATCGTACGACTGCGTCGAATCCGGCGCGGACGGACTTTCAATTTCCGCTTCCAGCTCGTGAATCAGCGTTGTCACCCGGTGAAAATCATACGTATCCATCGCCAGGACATCGTCAAGCGGCAGATTTCCCCACGGCACGGCCATCACCGCCACCAGCGGATTGAGCGGATGGATCGCCTGCGCAATATTGCTGACCACCGGGAATGGCAGACGGTCGCTTTTGGTTAACAGCAGATGGCTGCAAAACATCATCTGCTCTGCCAGCAGATTCTCAATACCACGTCGCCCGTGCTGCAGGTTATGCTGCAGACGCGGGATTAGCATGCTGCCCGCAGCATAATCTTCATCCAGCATCACACTATCCACCAGTGCTAAATAACCGCGCAGGCTGACGCGCGACTGCTGGCGGAAGTATTTCACCAGCGGCAGCGGATGGCTGCTGCCCGAGGTTTCCAGCAGAATCAGATCGGGCGTCTGATGTGCCAGCAGTGTCGTCAGCGCCGCATCCAGTTTTTCAATGCCGCTGGGGCTGCTGATGCTGTCAGCAGAAATGGTGACAAAATTCTGCTTCGCTGCGCTGACGATTTCGCTATTGGCGATCAGCACACCATCAACATCCAGCTCACTCATATCGTTAACGATAATGCAGACCGCCAGCGATCGCTGATGCGCCTGTGCCAGCAGGCTTTTCAGCAGCGTGGTTTTCCCTGCGCCCAGAAAGCCATTGAGGAGAGTCAGTGGAACCTGTTTCATACCCTTTTTCCGTGGTGACGTTGATGCATAAAAAACCCGGCGCTGCCGCCGGGATAACACTTAATGTACTGACCAGGATTCAAACGGATCGGCGAATTTCATCCAGCCATCCGGCCCCTGCGCCAGTTCCTTATCATTCAGCAATGCCGCCTGCAGCCTGCCGCGCAGTGCCGCTTCATCCATATCAATACCGATAAACACCAGCTCCTGACGCGCATCGCCAATGCCGTCAATCCAGTTCGCCATAATCGCCTGCAATGATGCGCTGTCGACCGGCCAGCGTTCCTGTGGCACGCTCACCCACCACATGCCCGCCAGTCCCTGACGCGACACGCCACCCGCCTGCGACCATGACCCCGCGAACGACGGACGTGTCGCCAGCCAGAAGAAACCTTTGGAGCGTACTACACCGGGCATCTCATTGTTGATCACTTCCCACAGCCGCTGCGGATGGAAAGGCCGCCGCGCGCGAAACACAAAACTGGTGATGCCATACTCCTCGGTTTCCGGCGTGTGAGTGCCGCGCAGTTCCTGCAGCCAGCCAGGCGCCTGCGCCGCTTCGTCAAAATCAAACAAGCCGGTATCCAGCACCCGATCCAGCGGCACTTTGCCGAATCGGGCAATTTCGATTCTGGCGCGCGGGTTCAGGCCATGCAGAATAGCGATCAGCTTCTCCTGCTGATGCGAAGTGATTAAATCGGTTTTGTTCAGCACCAGCACATCGCAAAACTCAATCTGATCGATCAGCAAATCCACCACGGTACGTTCATCGTCTTCCCCCAGTGATTCACCACGCGACTGAATACTGTCGTCAGAGCCGTAGTCGCGAATAAAATTAAACGCATCAACCACCGTCACCATGGTATCCAGCCGCGCCACCGCAGAAAGGCTTTGCCCGTCGTCATCGGTAAAAGTGAAGGTTTCAGCAACCGGTAACGGCTCGGCGATGCCGGTCGATTCAATCACCAGATGATCGAAGCGCCCCTCTTTCGCCAGCCGGTTCACCTCCAGCAGTAGATCCTCACGCAGGGTACAGCAGATGCAGCCATTGCTCATTTCCACCAGCTTTTCATCGGTACGGGAAAGTTCTGCGCCACCGTCCCTGACCAGCGCGGCATCGATATTCACTTCGGACATATCATTGACAATCACCGCCACGCGTCGTCCTTCGCGGTTGTTCAGAATATGGTTTAACAGCGTGGTTTTCCCTGCGCCCAAAAAACCGGACAGTACCGTCACGGGTAATCGGTTATCTGCTGCCTGTTCCTCAGCATACATTGACATCTGGCACCTCTTTACAAGCCCAACATAACTTCAAACGATGAAGTGAACACACCTCACACTCTTATTAATTGTTATGTTATAACATGACAATATTCAATACTAGTACGGGATGTGAGGTAATGGACTTTCCGGTGATGCCTGATGCCGTTGCCTGTCAGCAATGACTAGTGCTGCCGTCTGTTAATGATGATGATCATCATGATCGCCATGCGACTGGCCTGAGCCGCCCACTGCAACAATATTAAATGGCTTACCGGCCACCGCCACCGTGCCGCTTTCTTTAAAGGTCAGCGCGTCAATCAGATGCAGCCTGCTGTTCAGCGGATCGGTCACGACGATCTTATCCCCGGCCACGGCAATACGCGGGCGGGGATCGTTCCAGTGGCCGTCCATGGAGTAAGGCCCGGTGACTTTCAGCGATTGCGTAATCTGCCCTTTCAGCACATCAATCTGATGCAGTTTGCCATCTTCAGTGATCACATACGCGAATTTCGCCCGCAGCGGATCAACGGCAAAATGCACGCGGCGCGTCGGCAACTGCAGCAGGCGGAAGCTCTCTTTCTCCGCCGGATCAATCAGCACAATGCGGTCCGGGCCATAGTTGCCAATAAAGTACTGCAACCCTTTACCACCAATCAGCGTTGAGGCGCTGCCCTGTGGCAGTGATGCACTGTACGGTAGCAGTGTGATCTGCGGCACTTTCCCCTGCTGAGTCAGCAACAGTAATCCTTTATCGCAGGCCAGCGCATAGAGACTGCCGGAACCCGCCGAGCCATGCAGCCCCGGGCAGGCGACATCCTCACCCACTTTTTTGCCGGATTCATCCACCACGCGCGCGCCCACCGGACGCTTTGACGCATCTTCCGGGTTGGGAATACTGACCACCGCATAGTGGTCAAACGGCACCGCCACGCCATGATGAGCGGCAACAACATCGATCACCTTCGTATCGGCTTTCTGCTTCAGCACCGCCTGTTCAGTGAACAGCATGGCGCTTTTCTCTTTATCAAACCACTGTGCCACTTTGCCCTGACGTTCCACAAAGTGACCGGGTTTCTGTCCGCTGAAGGTGGTGCTCAGCAGCCGCGGAGGGTCGATATCAATATCGCCGTGATCGCCATGATCATGGAAAGCAATACCGCTGGCGATAGCGGAGACGGTATTCGCACTGCCCTGCACCGCAAACACCGTTTCGCCGCTTTCACTGCGATGCAGCGTTGCCGGGCCTTTAACGGTAAACGTCGCGATGTTATCGCCATCCAGTGCATCAATCACATTCACCACCGGCTGGTCATGGTCCGCCACAAACAGACGCCAGGCCGTGACATCACCGTTGTCGGCAAACGCAGGTGCGGCGAAAGGCCCGATGGCCAGCGCCAGCAGGGAAAGCGGGAAGAGAGGTTTTTTCACAGTCAACTCCATTTAAAAATAAGGATGAGAGGAAGAGATCATCAGCGGGATACCGGCCCGCCGACGGCAGAAGTTAGTGCGCATTCAGCGCGCGGGTAATCACCTGCAGGTTATGGCGCATCATATTGATGTAGCTGGCCGCAGGTCCGTCAGTGGCGGACAACGCATCGGAATAGAGTACGCCCGCCACGGTGGTGCCCGCTTCGGCGGCAATCTGCCGCACCAGGCGTGGACTGCTGATATTTTCAGCAAACACCGCCACGGCGCGGCGCCCTTTTAACGCGCGCACCACGCCAGCAATATCGGCGGCGGAGGCTTCGGATTCGGTGGAGACACTCTGTGGTGACAGGAAATGCAGACCATAGCTCTGCTCAAAATAGCGGAAGGCATTATGGCCAACGACCAGCGTGCGCCGGTGTTGCGCAATATGCTGCATCTGCTGCTGAATATCCTGCTCAAGCTGGCTCAGCTGTGCCAGATAAGCACGCGCATTGCTCTGATAGCCTGCACAGCCAGCCTTATCTGCCGCACAAAACGCTGTCGCGATATTGCTGGCATAGGTTTTGGCATTCGCGACAGACTGCCAGGCATGAGGATCAAAAGGCGCGGCATGGAATACCGCTTTACCCTCATCAAAATGGTAATGCCCGCCTGCAGGATCACGCAGAATAGTTGCGCCCAGGCTGGTTTCCGTCACCACTGCGCGGCTTTCGCTGGCGGCAATCAGGCGCGGCATAAAACCTTCAAACTGCAGACCATTGACCAGAATGACATCGGCTTTTGCCAGCGCAATCGCATCACCGGGTTTCGGTTCATAGACATGGGTATCACTGTCTGCACCGACCAGGGTGCGCAGATTAATCTGGTCTTTACCAATCTGACTGGCGATATCACCAATAATGGAAAAACTGGCCACCACATTGAGTTTTGCGCTGGCAGATGAGCAGACAGCCAGCGCAAATGCCGCAGCCAGCAATCCGGTGGTGCGGGAAGAAAACGTCGCCATAAAGCATTCCTTTTGCTGTTAGTTACAATTGCAACGTTATAACATAACTAACATATTGTGAAACACAAAGCAAAACGGGATGACAGTTGGCGTTCGCGGACGTTAACGAAAGATCTGCGCAGTACGCGCGGTGGTATAGATAAAATGCAGCATCGGCTCAGCATCCATATCCGGGCCGCCGTGCAGCAGTTTTGCTCTCAGCCACTCAATTTCACTGGCGATCTCACCGCTGAACAGGTGCTTATCCTGCGCATTACGCAGCCACTTCAGCAGAAAGGTATTTTTGTGTCTTAAGCTGGTGCATCTCCCGCGGTGACGGGAGATGCCCAGTGCGACGAGAATGCAGAAATAGAAATGCAGCCGCTGTTCAATATGCATAATGGCCATCTTCATCTCACGAATTATCCGGCCACTGCCACACGCTCAGGGCTGCACCAATAGGGTTAACCAGCGGAGACATCAATCCAGATGGTTTTCAGCTCGGTATACTGGTCATGGGCAAACACCGACTTGTCACGGCCGCCAAAACCAGACTGCTAGTAACCACCAAATGGCGTGGTGGCATCCCCTTCACCAAAGCAGTTCACTGTCACCGTCCCGGCACGTACCGCGCGCGACACCGCAATCGCCCGGCGCAGGTTGCCGGTATACACCGATGCCGCCAGCCCGTAAGGCGTATCATTCGCCAGTTCGATGGCTTCCGCTTCAGTACGGAAAGTGGTGACACACAGTACCGGGCCAAAGATCTCCTCACGGAACAGCGTGCTGTCGCGGCTCACCCCATCAATAATGGTGGGCTGGACATAGGCGCCCTGCTCAGTCGCACCGCCGTGGATAATCTTCAGCTTTTCCTGACGCGCGATATCCAGATAACTGCTCACTTTCTGGAAATGCTCACGGCTGACCATCGCGCCAAGGCGGTTAGACGCATCCAGCGGATCACCCATCGTCCACTCCGCCAGTTTGTCAGCCATTAATGCCAGCAGGCGATCCTTCACCGATTCTTCCACCAGCAAACGCGAGGTCGCCGAGCAGTTTTCACCCATATTCCACAGTGCGCCGTTCAGTACCTGCTCTGCCACCTTGTTCAGGTCTTCTGCATCGGCAAACACCAGCGCCGGGTTTTTACCGCCACACTCCAGCACCACCCGTTTCAGGTTGGAATCTGCGGCATAGCGCAGGAAGCGACGGCCGGTCGCGGTGGAGCCGGTAAAGCTCACCATATCGATATCCGGGTGCAGGCCAATCGGTTCTCCCACCTCTTTGCCTGTGCCGGTCACAATATTCAGCACCCCGGCAGGAATGCCCGCCTGATGCGCCAGTTCCGCCACGCGCAGCGCCGTCAGCGAAGTCTGTTCTGCCGGCTTAACAATCACCGAACAACCCGCCGCCAGCGCCGGGCCGATTTTCTATGCCAGCATCAGCAGCGGGAAATTCCATGGCAGCACACAACCGACCACCCCGACCGGCTCACGCACGATCAGCGTCATCGCATCGTTACCGGTCGGCGCGCTGTGGTCATACAGCTTGTCGATGGCCTCGGCATGCCATTTGATAATATGAATAGTTTCCGGCACATCCACTGCCAGGCATTCGCCTACCGGTTTACCGCTGTCGAGGCTTTCCAGCACCGCCAGTTGTTCACTGTTCTGCTCCAGCAGTGCCGCCAGTTCCAGCAATACCGCTTTGCGTGCTGCAGGCGACTGCAAACGCCAGCTCCCCTGCTCAAAGGCGGCGCGTGCCTGCTCGACGGCGAAATCCACATCCACACTGCTGCAGGCGGCGATATCGGTCAGCCGTTCACCCGTCGCCGGATTCACGGTCACCAGTGTTTTCCCCGATGCGGCAGCAACAAAGGCACCATTAATAAACGCCTTGTCCGGCAGTGGCAGGGAACGCGCGATCGCGGCGTAGTCTTTGCCCGCTTGTTCTGTGCTAATTTCGCCTCCTTACAGCACGGTGATCGCAGCAACGTTACGTTTAACGCCTTCGATCACTGCCTGCAGCTGCTGCTTCTCAGCCTCATCCAGCGCCTGCAGCGGCGCACGCACCGGACCGGTCGCCACACCATTCAGCTCAACACCGTATTTGATTGACTGCACAAACTTACCGCCATCCAGGAAGTTCATCAGTGGCATCATCGCGGCCATGATTTTGCGTCCTTTGTCGAAATCTTTCTCGACCACACAGGCGTTATACAGCGCCACATGTTCACGCGGGATAAAGTTGGAACCGGCACATACCCAGCTGCGCGCCCCCCAGGCGAAGAACTCCAGCGCCTGATCATCCCAGCCGCAGGACAGTGCGATATTGGGGAATTTACACGCCAGCAGATGCAGGTTGTTGAGATCGCCGGAGCTTTCTTTAATCGCCACGACGTTCGCTGAGCGGCTCACTTCCGTGAAGAAGGTTTCGCCCATGGAGACACCCATACGACCCGGGTAGTTGTACAGCATGATCGGCAGACCCGCCGCCTTGTCTACTGTCAGTGCATGATGCGCATTTTCCAGCTCGGTCGGCAACGCATAAGGCGGAGTGGTGACCAGAATGGCGTCGGCTTTAATTTCACGCGCATGTTTCGCGTAAGCGACAGCATCTTCAGTACGAATCGCGCCGGTGCCAACGATCAGCGGCAGGCGGGAACCGATCACCTTACGGGCATGTTCCGCCAGCGCCATACGTTCTTCCGCGCTCTGCGCATAGTATTCACCGGTCGAACCACCGATAATGATGCCATGCACGCGTGCTTCGATCAGTGATTCCAGCACCTCAGTAAAACGCGCGTAATCAATCGTGCCGTCAGCCGCGTAAGGGGTCACTGCAGGGGTATAAATGCCTTCAAATGTAAACACGTTGTTGGCGGATTCAAGTTCGAAGTGCAACGCTAAGCCACCTGTCTTAACTCTGCAAAGACCACTGAAGGCTGCCGGAACCC
>NZ_CBFFRK010000084.1:0-19117 GCF_965644245.1 Erwinia sp. V71 | reverse complement strand
TTCAGGCAACCGTCTGTGGTGTTTGCAGAGCTAAGATTGGCGGCTTAGCGTTGCACTTCGGAGTTGAATCCGCCAGGAACGGAAATATGTCACCTCAACGGAAAGCGGATGTTCTCCTGCTGCTGACCACTCTTATCGCGGCCTGTGGCTGGATCTTCTCCCGCGAATCCGTGGCGATGATGCCCGTGTTTGCCTTTCTCGGCATACGTTTCTTCTGTGCAGCGCTGGTGCTGCTGCCATTTTGTCGCGGGCAGCGCATCGACCGCCAGTACTGGCGTCCGCTTGCTATTAGCGGCCTGTGGATGGCACTTAACATGTGCCTGTGGATCTGGTCAGTATCCACCACCCCGTCGCTGGGGGAAGGGGCGTTTATGATGAGCCTGGCGATGATTTTTGCGCCCTTTGCCGCCTGGGGAATGATGCAGATCCGTCCCTCGCGTGCTTACTGGGAGTGCCTGCCACTGGCGGTAATCGGCCTGGCGTTGCTGAGCCTGCGGGTTCCGGTGACGTTTCATGCCAGCCAGGGCTGGTTCCTGCTGACGGCGATCGTGCAGTCCATCTCTTTCTGCTATACCAGCCGTTGTGCGCGTCTGGTTCCACTGATTCCGCTGACGACCTTGCAGCTGGGTGTCACCGGCGTGTGCGGCCTGCTTATCTCTCTGTGTTTCGAATCCTGGCCACAACCCTTTACCGCCACGACCGCGGCATGGCTGGTGGCCAGCATTCTGATTGCCACCAGCCTGCGTTTTGGCCTGCAGTTGCAGGGACAAAAATACGCGGCGGTTTCCAGCGCGGCGCTGATTATGCTGCTGGAACCGCTGTTTACGGTAATTGCCGCCGCGATCTGGTATGGCGAGCGTCTGCCGTTACAGCAGATTTTGGGCGGGATACTGATTCTGGGCGCGCAGCTGTGGTATCGCTGGCGGATGATGGCACGCGGGGTGCGGTGAAACAGGGCGGTGCGATGCACCGCCCGTCAGCATTACAGCATAATTGTCATCAGATAGCCGACAAACAATGCCAGATGCGCGGCACCGTTAAGCACATTAGTACGCCCGGTGGAGAAGGAGATATGGCACAGAATCAGCACTGCCGTCATCATCACCATATGCGGCGCTTCAAGGCCAAAAATCAGCTCCTGACCGGTCAGGGTGGCGATAATCGATACCGCGGGTACGGTCAGTGAGATGGTCGCCAGTACTGAACCGAAGAACAGATTCATCGCGCGTTGCACCTGATTCGCCAGTACTGCCCGAATCGCGCCAAGCCCCTCTGGTGACAGAATCAGTAATGCCACGAGGAAACCGGTGAACTGTTCCGGCGCATTGAGTTCTGTCAGCAGATATTCCAGCGGATTGGCATTCATTTTGGTGACGCTAATCACCGCCACCAGATGGACCAGCAGCCACAGCGTATGCCACAGGCTGCTGTGCGCGGACGGCTTGCCGTGATGCGGGTCGCCATCATCACTGTCATCCTCATGCTCATAAACAAACAGATTCTGGTGGGTTTTGGTCTGAATCAGCAGGAACACGCCGTACATCGACGCAGAAATGGCGGCAATCAGCAGCGCCTGGGCCGTCGTAAAATTACCGCCCGGTAGCGCGTTGGGAAACACCAGCACCAGAATCGACAGCGGGAAGATGGCAATCAGGTACTGCTTTACCCCGGCGAGGTTAACGTACTGGGTGGCGAATTTGCGTCCACCCAGCAGCAGGGCGAAGCCCACCAGTCCGGCGGTGACAATCATAATGATCGAGTACAGCGTATCGCGCATCAGCGCGGGAGCGGCGTCGCCTGTCGCCATCAGGGCGGAAATCAGGCTGACTTCAAGGATCACCACTGACAGGCTGAGGATCAGTGAGCCATAGGGTTCACCCAGGCGGTGCGCCAGCACATCGGCGTGACGTACGACGCTAAATGCGCTGCTGAGAATGGCGACCAGCGCCAGCAGGTTAATGGCAATAACGGCCGGCAGGGATGAGGTTGTGCCCCACATTGCCAGCACGCCCAGTGCCGCAACAGGAAAAAGCAGTGTGTATTCGGTATGGCGTGTTTTCGCGCCGTCATGTGTTCCCATCGGCATTCATCTCCTTAACTGTGCAATTGGCAGAAACCCGAACGCAGGCCTCTAAGCGTGATGTTTCGCAACATTATCGTTAACCATGATGGCAATTTGTTTATTTTACCAGCGCGAATAGTGTAACAAGCTGAATCGTATAACCATTGTATTTTTACTTAATTTTACGATTTATGATGAAATCATCTCTCAAATTCAGATTAGTTGATGCATATTATTTTTTATTTATAATTATTAATTGGTTACATCATATAAAAATAAAGTTATTAGTGTTTTTTATCAGGTTTATTGTCTGGATAAGATAACTAAATGGTGTGTATTGGTCATTTTTTTCTGATTCCCGATTTCCATGCGATTTGCATTTCACCATCAGCTTGCCAGGCTTGAAACAACACCCTGAGATGGAGAAGAAATATGCCTTATCACAGTAAATCCGATCTGCCTGAAAACGTGCAAAATGTGCTGCCCGCCCATGCGCAGGAGATCTATAAAGAGGCGTTTAATCATGCCTGGGAGCAATACAAGGACCCGGACGAACGGCGCGGTAATGAATCACGGGAAGAAGTGGCGCATAAGGTCGCCTGGGCGGCAGTGAAACATAAGTATGAAAAGGGGGAAGATGATAAATGGCATAAAAAATCATAAGACTGAGAGAAATCCGCATAAACCACGCTGAGTGTGACTCAGCGCCACAGCTGAATAAAATATGTCTTGCTGCGCTCAAGAACCCCGCTGGCGTGCCGATGGAATTAATGACACTTTTGCACGGGTACTGAAGCAGTTGCCAGGTCATGCGCCCATCTCGCCGCTGCGCGACAGGAGACGGGGAAGCGTTTGCCGGCAGCCTTTTGCAGTCAGCGTGCCAGAACAGTGTGTTGCCAGTTTCACTTTTTTCTTTTGTGATCGTCTTCAAACTTGATTGCCACGCAGGAAATGATAAGGTCATCAAAGTAAGCACAATAAGTGTGAGACAAATAATGAGATACTGAAGGAAAAGTTGTTGTCAGTGGCAGGGAAGCGGAGCAGTGGTGTGGAGGTTCATATGTTAACGCGGGATTTCTTATTAAAAGCTGACTGTAAAACAGCGTTTGGCGCGATTGATGAGTCGTTGCTGTGGACCTGTGAACAGCGCGCATCGTCTCTGGCGGCGACGCTGGCCTGCCGCCCGGATAACAGTCCGGTATGGATTTTCGGCTATGGCTCACTGATGTGGAATCCGGTGTTCGAATCTGAAGAAGTGGCCAGCGGTACGCTGCACGGCTGGCATCGGGCATTCTGTTTACGTCTCACGGCGGGGCGCGGTACGCACCATCAGCCGGGCAGGATGCTGGCGCTGAAAGAGGGCGGCAACACGCGTGGACTGGCCTTTCGTCTGCCGGAAGCGCAGCTGCATGAAGAGCTGGAACTGCTGTGGAAGCGCGAGATGATTACCGGCTGCTATCTGCCAACCTGGTGTGATTTGCAGCTGGAAGATGGCCGCTGTGTGACGGCACTGGTATTTATTATGGACCCGCGCCATCCGCTGTATGAAGCGGATTCCTGCAGCCAGACGATTGCGCCATTAATTGCCCGCGCCAGCGGACCGCTGGGCACCAATGCGCAGTATCTGTTTTCCCTCGAACAGGAGCTGGCGAAACGTGGCATGCATGATGAGTGTATGACTGATCTGGCACAGCGCGTGCGGGTGTTACAGGCGGGCGTCACGCCGCATTAAGATCTCTGGCAGGCTGCTGCCTGCCAGAGTGGGTGATAGCGGCTTAACTTCCCGGATTAATCAGCCAGGTGCCGGCGCGTTCGATTTTCAGCGTCTGCGTATGCACGCGGTCCTGCTGACGTACCTCAATCTTATATTCGCCCGCCGCCAGATTCAGTGCGGCATAGCCACTGTTATTGGGTTTCACATCCGCCGCTGCGCCATTAAGCAGCAGAGTCTCCCCCGCACGTAACTTCAGATACACTGTCGCCATCACCGGCGCGCTTTTCACCGGCTGGCTGCTGGCCGCCGCTGCGCTGTTCGCTGCTGATGCCGCATGCTCCACACCTGCGTCAGAGTCATCGCCACTGTTCAGCACCACCGCCAGCGCCACGACCACGACCAGCGCACAGACGCTGAGTGCCAGCAGTGCAGGTGACAGGCGGCGACGTACCGGTGGTGTCACCGGTTCTGCTGCGCCTGCCGCCGGATTGACGGCCAGAATGACGCTTTCAGCCGGGAGCACACTCTCAGGTTCCGCCAGTTCTTCCAGCGGTGCATTCACCGCGGTAACCAGTTGCTGCACATCGCTGACCGGCAGATCGATCAGCGCAGCAAACTCATCAATACTTTGCGGGCGATCTTCCGGCTTCATCGCCAGCGCACAGTCGACTGCATGCAGCAGCGGCAGCGAGTAGCCCTGCGGCTGCAGCGAGGCCAGCGGCTGGTAACTGTCTTCGATACTGCGCACCACGCTGGCAGGCGGTGGATTGCCGGCAATCAGGGTATGCAGTACGGCACCCAGCGCGTAGATATCGGTCCACGGTCCTTGCTCGTCTTCGCTCTCTTCGCTGTACTGTTCTATCGGCGCGAAACCGGGTTTCAGCATGATTTCGGTTTCATCCGCCAGGTTGCCAATCTCTTTACGCGCAGAACCAAAATCCAGCAATACTGGCAGCTGGTTTTCCTGGATCTGAATATTATCCAGTGAGATATCGCGATGCAGATAGCCTGCGCGGTGGATAGTGTTAATCGCGCCAAACAGCGGTGGCAGCAGCTGACGAATCCATGCCTCATCAATACTCTGCGGGCTGGTGATCTGCCACTCTTTCAGCGTCATGCCGCTGTAGTACAGTGTCCCCATGTAAGCGGTGCCGTTCTCTTCCCAGAAACGCAGCACGTGCAGCAGGCCTGGATGGTTAAAACGCGCCAGCAGGCGGGCTTCCTGAATAAAGCTGTTCAGACCGGCCTGGAAGATTTTATGGAAGCGTTCGCCGCGCAGCCCCAGGCTAAGATCCTCATTACGGATCGCCAGCGACACCGGCATATACTCTTTGATGGCGATGGTGCGCTCTAACAGGTGATCCCAGGCGCGATAGACGATGCCGAACCCACCGCCGCCGATGACTTCTTTGATCTCGAATTCATTGAAACGGTGTCCGGCAGGGAGCGCATTGGGCACCGTTTTATTCTCATTTGCCGACATATTTGACATTCTCTGAGCGCTTCAGCCTGACGACAGCAGGCACTACGCCTGCAATTAATTAAGGGTACGGTATGCGCCAATTGCCGGGTCGGCAAGATCAGCATGCAGTTCGTCGATCAACAACACATTCAGCTTCACCTTCGCATCATAGTGCGCTGACCAGCTTTGCTTCAGAGCATCGACGCGAGTTTTTACCGCTCCCGGATCGGCGGCCTGTTCTTTACTCATTTTCACCAGCAAGACGCCGTTAAATGACCAGAGGTGCAGGCGCGAATCAAAGGGCAGCAGCAGCCAGCTGTCAGGCGCATCTTTATTCGCCAGCACCATACGCTGATAGTTGATCGCCACCACCTCCAGCGCGCTTTTCTCCGGACGCATATTCTGCAGCGGATAACCCTGCCAGAACCAGACATTGAGCGGCGTGGTTTTCCCGTCACGGGTGAGCTGCAGCTGCGAGCCCCCCTCCAGCCAGCCTTTGGTGGAGCAGCTCATCGTGCGATCATCAGGAATAAACAGCGACTGGCCGTTATCATCCCACCAGGTACGGAAGTGACAGCCGCCGGGCAGGTCGAAATGCTGTAATGGCTGATTATCCGCCGGGCGCGACAGGTCGAGCGGTGCCGCGTTACTTGCCGTGGCCGTCGCCGTGGCATCGGCAGTGACGATAGGCCGCCAGTTCTGCAGTTTTGCGGCTGTACCGGTTGCCAGCACGGAACCCTGTTTATCCGTCATCTGCCACGGTAACTCTTCCAGTTTACCGCACTGATTGGTCAGCAACGCGCCCACCCGCGGCAGGAAACCATCCAGCACCTGCGACTCCTTGCTCTCGCCGGAGACAATGCGCAACTGCAGTATTGGCTGACACCAGTCCTGTGGGGCGCTGCTCTCGACATTATCGAGAAAGACTTCCAGCTCCAGACTGGGTGAATAGACTACCCGATAATCCTCTGCGCTGGCGGCAGAAGCCATCAACAATGTCATAACGCCGGGCAACCAGTATTTCATAACGTTCCTTGGTGTTAATCGCGTGGCGGCAGAAAGCGCGCCGAATCAGCCAGTGATTGTAATAACGTTGTTTCCTGTGGCGAACCCATCCACACCGCAACGGCGCTTAAGTTATCGCTTTTACTGCTGCGATTGATAGCATTCTGCATCAGCGCCAGCCACTCCTGCGGCGAGTTCACCATACGCAGTGCCTGCTCCATCTCTTCCTCGCTCAGGGACAGCCAGAAGCCATCGGTACAGACCAGAAAGGCATCGCCATCTTCCAGTTCCAGAACATCGCTGTAACTGGCGTCGCGCGTCACTTCAGCGCCGAGCGCATTATAGAGTAAATTACTGTTAATTCCGGTATTTTCATATCCGGCATCTTTCATCTGTTGCGCCAGACTATGGTCGCGTGTGACCTGATGAATAAAGCCGCGGCGGAAGTGATAAATGCGGCTGTCACCTGCGTGCGCCCACCATGCCAGCTGGTGGGAACGGTCGATAAACAGGGCAGCCAGGGTGGTACTCATGCGGGAAAATTTCGGATTTATCTGCTGCGCTTCACGGATAGAACGCTCGCATTTTTCCACTGCCTGACGGGTTTCCTGCGGCGAGAAATGCCGGTCCTCTGTCAGCTCGCTCAGCAACCGGTCGCGCGCGATCAGTGCGGCTTTATCGCCGCCAGGTAATCCGGCGACACCGTCACACACCAGAAAACAGGCGCGGTGTTCGCCTGCCAGGCTGCCGGTCAGATCCTGATTGCTGTCACGTCCGCCAATCTGTGACGTGGAGGCAAAAGTCATCTTCATTCGTCGTCCGCTTTCAGTTGGGAATCTTTATACTGGTTGACCTCGACGTCATAGGCGTGCAGGAAAGCTTCGCCGAACAGCGTGTGGAAATCGTCTTCAATTTCGCCGGAGGTATGCTGGTAGTTGCGGACAAAATAGTCCCACATTGCCGCTTTGCGCGCGGCAGCGAAGGGCATTTTGCTCTCGACACCATCACGGCGCGCACTCTCTTCCAGCCGCTGCGGATTAAAGGACTGCAGCATTGCGGCGATAATCGCACGGATGCCAGCGATCATGCCAAGCTGGTGCGCCTGCAAATCGACCAGCGCGTCGCGCACTGCCTGTTCCGGCTGCATAAAACCAGGCATCTGGCTCTGGTACATCTGCATCAGCACCGTTTTACCGGAGGGCAGGATTTTGAACGGGTTATTGGCTTCGTTCAGAATCATGGTCATTTCAGCTTTAACGCCACGCTTCAGAATCGAACGCGAGGAGAGCAGCGCCACGGTACCCTGCGAAAACAGGCTCAGCATGCGCCCGGTCATACGCATATCGTCTTCTGTCAGCGCCTCGCCCTGACTGGCGTCAAGACCCATGCCTTCCAGCAGAGCGCGCAGTAATTTCTCTTCGTGACCGGCATCTGATGATGCGTCCGGTTCGCGTGCGGCATGTGGCAGCGGGTCGATATCCAGCCGCGCACTGCTGTGTTTATGCGCCAGCGATGAGGCAGGATCGGCCGCAGGGCGCGAGCCTTCGCTGCTGGTCAGCAGTTCATCACTGTGCATGCCAAGCGGATCGTGATGGGGGTGATCGTCTGCGCCAAACAGGGCCAGCAAATCGGGTGTCGCCGGAGGAGGGGGCACGGTGCGGCTCGGCTCGCTGACGCTGATTTCATATTCACCAATCCCGAGTGTATCGCCGTGGTGTAGTTCCACCTGGCTGCCGCGCGCCAGTGGCTGACCGTTCAGCACCACCGGGGTGACACTACCGCGATTGGTGAGACGGCATTCGCCATTGGCGGCGATATGCACCAGCGCCTGCAGGCGGGAAATTGCACGGTCTTCATCAGGCAACACCAGGTCATTGTCGACGCTGCGACCAATTGTTCCCCCTGGCTGCTGAAAATCAAACGCCGTTTGCGGCAGCGGCGTTTTGCTCTGCACAATGGTAAATCGCATGAGTTATCTCTGCTTCAAAAGGCCAGAATGGCAAAAAGGCGCTATTCGAACATGGGCGGATAGAGCCCGTTACGCCCCGGCGGTGCACCGGACGCCGGATTAAACAGTAACGAAAACAGCTGTGCGGTCAGTTTGCCGCTGTGTTTATGGGTTGCATGGGAATAACCGTCGCTGCGGTTGCTCCACCAGTAACTGATATATTGTTGCGGATCGAACCGATCCGCCACCTCACGCCAGCTTAGCGTGCAGGGTAAATCCTGATAGCCAATCACATCCATAATCGCCGAACGCTGATTGCCCGGCACCGAGAGCGATGGCAGGGCCAGCAGCATGGCCTCCAGTTCCTCCGGCGTCACTTCATCACGCACAGCGTGCAGCAGTGTGTCGCCCAGCGACTGAAACCAGTCGCCTGAAATGGCCAGCTGCGCCGGGTGCCAGTCCGCAGGGGCGAAGCTGCGCAGCGCCAGCAGTGGCCATGCGCGGCCCACCCGGTCACGCGACGGCAGTAAACAGCCCATCTGCACCCGCTGCACGCCAGTGGTGGCAGGCAGAACAAAATTCCATACCGGCGCGCGCAGAAACTCGTCGCTGCAGGCGCCACTGTGATGGTGCCAGTAGGTTAACCCTTGCTGGAACCAGTTCGACCAGCTGGCGACAACCGGCTCAGCCAGACGGCGCTGAATAAAATCACCGGTGCGTGGCAGCTTGCCATACAAGCCAAGGCTAATTCTTTCTGGCATAACCTTATCCTTCGGATTAATTAAGCTTCCGGGAAGCCGGCGGCATCAGCACGCCGGGGGCTAACGCCAGCACAGGCGCGTTATCACCTGCCTTCTCAAGATTATCCGCCAGTTTACGCATCATTAACGCATTATCACGCGCATAGGGCGACGTCTGGATCTGCCGGTCCAGCAGCTGGCTGAGATGCCAGTCAAGCTGTTGCAGATCGCGCGTGGTCACCTCTGTCGGTAAGCTGCGCTGAAAATTCTGCATCACCCAGCCGCGCAGAAATTCACCGTCGTAATTACGCGGCTGATACAGCATCTGATAAGCACGCAGTGCATTGCGGCTGAATTCACTGCCATTACCACGGTCATTGCGCAGGGTGGCGGTAATCTGTCGCGCCACGCGTGGTAACAGCAGGGAGCGTAAGGCATTCTGGTACAGCGCCCAGGCCGCATCGCTGACCTGGTCGCCACGGTATAATCCGGCGCGTGCACTCAGCGGCGGATGATCAAGCGAAAATGCCTCCGGCTGCGGTAACTTAACCAGATTATTTAAGAAGGGTAGCAGATCGATAATATCTCCGGTATCTGCCTCGCTGAACTGTCGTGCCTGTTGTGTCAGCGGCGTGATGCGGGTGGCAATTTGCTGCAGATAATGCTGGTTCTGATAGTAGCTGACTGCCCACCAGCCGCTGGCGACCAGCAACATCGCCGCCAGCGAAGCATAGCCGATCCAGTGCAGCAGCCGGTTGCGGTATTCCCAGGAGCGGTCGCTGCCCGCCAGACCGCTCTCTTTGAAGATCACTTCGCTGAGCAGGTCGCGGATAAAGAAGCTCTGGCCTTTACTGGCCGGGATTGGCGCAGCGCGGTTCACGCTGTCCCAGCTGGCGATAGAGTGGCGATGCGCCTGTGGTAACTGCAGTTTACGCGTCAGTTCGCCCATTACGCGGTCAAATGGCAGGCCTTCCTGCGTGCCGCTGGTAAAGAACAGCCCGCGCGCGGACCAGGCCACGTCACCCTGTTGCGGTGAGAAGATAATGTCCAGATACTCTGCCAGCAGCGGACGCAGTGAGGCGAACTCCTGTGGGAACAGGAAACAGTCGGCACGCTGCGCCAGATCGTTTTCCTGCGCCATTTTGGTAGCCAGATCGGCGGAAAGACGCGCAGCCAGCTGACGGAACTGCTGATCGAACAGGCTGTTCAGTGTGCGTTCGCTGTCGCGGCTCGGTTCCCAGGGAAAGGTGAAGCCCCAGGTCTGTTCGCGCTGGGCTTTGTCGAGCCCGGCAAAGTAACTCATAAAACCTTTCAGCAGGTCAGTCTTGGTCACCATCACATAGACCGGGAAATGGATACCGGTCTGCTGGTGCAATTCCGCCATACGCTGGCGCAGTGCGCTGGCCTGACAAAAACGCGCTTCGGCGGAGTCGCTGAGCAGATCTGCCACGCTGATGGTGATAATCACGCCGTTGATCGGCTGACGTGCGCGATAGTGTTTCAGCAGATTGATAAAAGTGTGCCACTCGCTGGCATCGCGGGCGCGCATACTTTCCTGCAGGGTGTAGCGTCCGGCGGTATCGAGCAGTACGGCGCGATCGGTAAACCACCAGTCGCAATGGCGGGTGCCACCGACGCCGCGTATCGCCTGTTTGCCGAGGCTGTCCGTCAGTGGAAAGTCCAGACCCGAGTTGATCAGCGCCGTGGTTTTACCGGCACCGGGTGCGCCGACAATCATATACCACGGCAGCTGGTAGAGATAACGGGCACTGAAACGCTGCAGCCAGCCGCGCTGTCCCGGCTGGGTGAACTGTGCTTTTTTCAGCAGCGTGGCGGCCTGATTAAAACGGCTGGTGAGTAGTTCTTCGGTTGCCATCAGCTCGCCCTGGTCCACCTGACTGTGCTGCAGATTATGCAGCAGCTTGTTGTTAAACCAGGCGCTGTACAGCCGCGGGATCAGCTGAAACACAATCCACAGGAAATAGCAGATACCGATCAGCATCTGGCGATGCAGTGGCGCTTCCAGCAGCGGCAGGCCATTCAGCATCAGCAACGGGCCGAGCATCCAGATGACGCTGGCGAGAGCAGTAATGCCAATAAAGCCCCACAGCAGGCGGCTGGTGAGCAGAGAATAGAGAGCGTTACGCATCACGGCGTTCCTTTGTTGCCCCTGCTAGCCGGTTCAGGCGCGGCAAACAGGGTAATCTCAACGCGGCGGTTATGGGCGCGGTTTTCCGCGCTGTCATTGGGCAGCAGGGCGTCACTGTCGCCACGGCCTTCAGCGCGGATTTCATGATTATCCGCCAGCTGCTGTTCCAGCTGCATGGCAATGGTGCGCGCCAGCGCCTGCGAATATTCGTAGTTAGAGGCAAAACGGGCGCTGCGCAGCGGCTGATCGTCGGTATACACCGTCACCACCACGGTCCCCTTAATATCCAGCATTGCTGCCGCCACACGGGCAATCAGCGCCCGGCCGACCGGATTCAGTGAGGTGACACCGTTATCAAACAGTTTGTCGCTCGACAGCATCACTTTGCTGCCAAAAGGCCCGTCGCTGACTTCCAGCTGACCGGCGGCGATCACATCGCTGAGCGGTTTGCGCAGATCGAGCAGCCCCTGCGGCGAGCTTGCATTGCGGCTGCTTTTAATCTGCGGCAGAGGTGTCTGATAGATTTCACGCAGCAAAGGTTCTGCGGTATCGGCCAGCCGCCAGTTCAGGCCGCTGTAAATCATGCAGGCGATAAACGCAGTGACGGCAAAGCAGGCCCATAACGGCACAGGTGGACGCCACAGATGGCTCTGTTGCGGACGTACCACCACCTGTGTGGAGAGCGGCTGATCGGCGCCACCGCGGGTCGCGTCAATCAGCTGCGCCAGGCGTACACGAATTGTGTCGCACTGCGCACGGCCATTATCCATGCCGCGGTAGCGGCCTTCATAGCCGAGCAGCAGGCAGTAGTGGATCACTTCCAGCAGCCGCAGGTGCTGCTGCGGCGACTGCGAAATACGGGAAAGCAACTGGAAAAATTTCTCGCCGCCCCAGCTCTCGTTATGAAACGTCACCAGCAAACCGTTGCCGGACCAGACGCCACGTGTGCCCCATGGCGTTTGCGCAGCGGCTTCATCCAGCACGGTGCACAGACAGTAACGGGCACCGATAATCATCTCAAACGGCAGGTCAGACTGTTTGCACCGGGTTTCAAACTGGCGAATTTCATCGACTAACTGATGACGCAGGCCTGCGGGATCGTCGTGGGTTGCGGCCAGACGAATCTGCACAATCGCATTCAGTAAGGGCGCGGCTGCGTCAAGTAATGGGTTTTCTGCGCCCGTATCTGGCAGGTCGCGGGCGGCAAGTTCCGGCGTCATTTGCTGTGGTAAATCCTGGCTTAACGTCTGTTCCATCAGGCGCTTTCACATGTTGAACAAGCAGCAAGGCGCATCATTGCGCCTTTCGAAGCGGTTGGATTATTCGAGAATCCAGGTCGCGGTCTTGCTATTTTGACAGGCTTTGCTGGCGCCACCGACATCGACGCAAACCTGTTGTTTCGCCGCTTTGCGTGGCCGTGGGCGGTCGCTGCGCACGGTCGCATCATAACGATCGCTGGGCACACCGGCTTTCAGTGGCACGTAGCCGATCAGCTGCGTCTGGTCGGCTTCAGCGATAGCCAGCCAGTGGTTTTCCACTTCACCCAGTACGGTAAACGGCTTGCCGTTTTCCAGATAACGCACCACTTTACCGCTGTAATCCGGTGTGGTCATCACTGACGCGTTATACAGCGCGCGCCAGGTTTCATTCACAGGCGTGAAGCTGGCAGGGGGCTGTACCGCATAGCGATGGGTCAGCGTCACGCCCGCCACGTTGCTGGTGACCAGAGTATCGTCCGTCAAAGGCGGTGGCGGGGCTTTACATCCGGCCACAGTAAGCACAGCAAGCAGCGTCAACGCGATACGAATTTTCACTATGATCCTCGTGAGTATCATCAGGGAGTCTGGACAATGCCAGAAAAAATGGCGGAAAAACGCGCAGATGAAGGCTTTTCCTTCGTCCATTCACGGGCGCGTCTGGCTCTAAAAATTGCTTATTTTTACAGAAACATAAAGTTGTGCTCAGTCTACCTGACACTTTTGAGATTTAAAACTATTGCATGATAATCATTATCGTGATAGCGCTGGCGATAAAGTCATCACTGGTACTGCCAGGCATCTGATTTAACGGCATTTTGATTAAATGAACTTATAATTAATGGAAGATGTAACAGGGATAATTAAGCTGTATCAGGTGGGGAGAATTTGACCGGGAAATAAACTGATAAGGTTTTTTTATCATTCTGCCGGATGAAAGGGGCTTCATCCGGCAAAACAGGGCAGTGATAATTCAGAGTTTATCCGTACAGAATGACGCCCCGTCAGTGCGACGGGGAGCGTCTCAGAGACGGAAATGACCGGCCGTGTCCGCCAGTTCATTGGCCTGGAATTGCAGAGCACCTGCCGCGGCGGCGGATTCGACCACCAGCTCCGCATTCTGCTGCACCATCTCATCCAGACGGCTGACGGCCTGGTTAACGCCCTGAATACCACGCATCTGCTCGTCGCTGGCCTGGCTGATCCCCGCCATGATGCCGGAAACGCTGGCCACACTGGCGACAATCTCCTCCATGCTTTCACCCGCCATACGCACGAACTTCGAACCGCTTGCCACGCTGTGGGTGGTGCTATCGATCAGCGTTTTAATCTCTTTCGCTGCCTGCGCACTGCGCTGGGCAAGGTTACGGACTTCACCAGCCACGACAGCGAAACCGCGACCCTGTTCACCGGCACGGGCTGCTTCCACGGCGGCGTTCAGCGCCAGGATATTGGTCTGGAAAGCAATGCCGTCGATGACGCTGATGATATCGCCGATTTTTGCTGACGCTTTTTCGATATCGTTCATGGTGCTAATCACATTGGACACCACTGAACCTCCGCGCTGCGCGGCTTCTGACGCTGCTGCCGCCTGCTGGTTGGCTTCGATCTCCGACTGAGTCGAGTGACCGACTGAAGCGGTAATCGCGTCGATAGAGCTGACGGTTTCACGTAAGTTTGCCGCCGCCTGTTCAGTACGACCGGACAGGTCTTTGTTACCGGTGGCAATCTCATTAGCTGCCACCTGCACCGAGGCGCTGGCATCACGCAGCTGTCCCATCACGCTCGCCAGCTTCTCAATAAAGATGTTAAAGGCGGCAGCAATCTGCGTCACTTCGTCGTGGCCATTTTCCGGTAGACGCTGGGTGAGGTCGTTATCGCCGGAGCTGATCGCCAGCATGGCATCGCGGATGGTCAGCAGGCGGCGCATCAGCGCGCCAATCAGCACACTGATCAGCGCTGCGGCAGCCAGCGCCAGCAGTACCAGTGAGAAACCGGACGCCGTGATCAGTGAACGCATACCGGCAGTGGCTTCCTGCTCGTCGAGCGCCACCACCAGATACCAGTCGGTGCCGGGTACAGCCTGTGCACGCATCAGTTTTGCCGCGCCGTTGATATGCGCCTGCAGGGGTTTATCAGCAGCGATCAGCGCGGCCACATCCAGATCCGGTGCCAGTTCCTGCACGGGTTTCAGCACCAGTTTCGGGTCATTCGCCGTGACAATTGCGCCGGTCTTGTCGATCAGAAAGCCTTCGCTGGAGGGTGTCGGACGAATCGAACTGACATTGGCAACGATGCTTTGCATGGACACATCGGAACCCACCACCGCTTTATTGCCTTCGAGTGGTGCCACAAAGCTCACCACCAGCGTATTGGTTGCCATGTCCATATACGGGGCGGTGACCATCGCTTTACCGAGTTTGATCGCGTCGATATACCATGGGCGGATCGTCGGGTCATAGTCGGCCGGGATGCCGACCGGTGAGGAGAATTTTGAACTCTTGTCGGCGTAACCGGCGTAGACGTTAATAAAGTCGCCTGCGCTGGCGATCTGCTTAAACATAGGCAGCGGATCAGCGCTCAGTACCACCGGCTGCAGTGATGCCATCATCAGCAGCTTGCTGCTGACCCATTCGCCAATCGCGGCTTTATGGCTGCTGGTCACGGCTTCCAGCGTGCTGTCGATGGACTGCTTGTTGTACTTCTGAGTGACGTAGTAGTTGATGCTGGTGTTAATCATCAGCGCGATAACCACGCAACCAATGGTGATTGCCAGTATGCGCGCGCGAATAGAAGAAAGTTGAACAAATGAAAAACGAATCGACCTGATCATAATGACCTCTGTAGCGGGGTTTCAGTCAACTGATATCGGTCTTATTCGGCTTGTGCTTGAGCGCTGTTTGCCTGATATAAGAAACTCCTATGATAACTGATGCACAGAAGTAAAATTAATGTTGCGGGCGGGTAAGGCGGCACACTTTTTGCCGTAATTCGTGTTCGTTCGCGGCGTGCGGTGAGGCTGATATTTGCACAAAAAATGTGCGCAATTTGCGTTGCAATAGTGCGAACAACGGTTGCAGAAGGGAGTGACGCTGTCACGTTTTTACGCTAACCCGTGATAAAAGAGCAGCTTATCTGTCTGGCCTGATTCTGGCACACCCTTTGCAATAACTCAGTAACAAGTCACGCATTTGCTTTACCGCTGACGGTGCAGCGAGTGCTTTGGATAAAGGCGTCCTGACGCAGGTTTTCCCTGCTGACGGGACGCCTTTTTTTATGACGTTTCACCGGAGACCGCATGAGGGGTAGCTACAGCCGCTTCCGGCTGGCTGCTTACTCCGCCACCAGCACTTTCACCCCCAGTGCTTCGAAGGCGTTGATCGACTGCTGAGAAATGCCGCTGTCGGTAATCAGATAGTGGATATTGCTCCAGTCGCACGGCAGGGCAAACATCGACACTTTATCAATCTTACTCGAGTCAGCCACCACATAGACGGTGTTGGCCGATTTCATCATCGCGCTTTTCACTTTGATATCGGTTTCGCTGGGAAAACTCAGCCCGAGACGCGGTGAAATGCAGGCGGTGGCGAGAAACAGCTTCTCCGCCAGCACATTTTCGAAAAAACCAGCCGCTTTTTCCCCGGACGTCGACAGGGTGGGAAACTTGAAGGTGCCGCCGGTCAGCAGGATATTGATCCCCGGTTCACCGCCCAGCTTTAGCGCAATATTGACGGCGGTGGTGATAACCGACAACTTGCGAATATGTGCCATGTGATTGGCAATTGCGGTAGTGGTGGTGCCACTATCGAAAATCACTGTGTCACCGTTTTCGATATGCCGCGCTGCCAGACGACCAATGGCGTCTTTAGCTTCCAGGTGGATCTGCCGCTCCAGCAGCAGTGCACCGGTATTCTGCTTGCCGGTGACCAGCGTCGCGCCGCCATGATAGCGCTGGACGTAGCCTTCCTGCTGCAGTTTGCGCAGGTCAGTGCGGATAGTGGCTTCGGTCAGGTTAAAGGTTTCGGTCAGCATTTTGACCGTGACAGTGCCATCCTCACGGATCATTTCGAGGATCTTATCGCGGCGCTGTTGCATATCAGCCAACTGTTCACTTTTGCTTTTCAAGCGACATTCTCCCTTTCCCCGATAGTCGTGTTCAGGCCCGGCTTAACCACAGTTTCTGCAGCAAATAGTAACGCTGTCGCCGGGCGAAAGCGAGATAGCACCCATAGTGCAATTATTTTCGTTCGAAAATGTTATTGCGATGAGGTAATTGATTTAACACAGTTTTTAACCGTTTTTGTCCATACACACTGTCATTTATTATCATTATTTATCATTAAATCATTGGGTTATCTTGGTGTTATGCTTTTGTTTGAGTTTTGATCTACGCCACAATCTGTTAACAATCGATAGCTTGTATTTTTATTCGAAAATCACAGCAGTTAACAAATCGTCGCTGCTGTCTGATTATCAGCACCACATTTTGCGGAACCGTGCGCCATCTTCCGCCCACCTGTCACCTGCCGTTTCGTAAGGAGAGCCGGCCAATGAGTAATGAATACGATGTCAGTCTGCGCTATGGCGTAAACACCAGTCTGGATCTGAGCGGTAAGGTGGCGGTGGTCACCGGCGGACTGGGCGGGATTGCCATGGCCAGTAACCAGATGCTGCTGGAGAAGGGCGCACGGCTGGCGCTGCTTTATCCTGCTTTTGAACAGAGCAAAGTGGCGGAGGTGGCGGCACAGTTTGACCCGGCGCGGGTACAGTTTGTCGAATGTGATGTCACCGAACCGGCATCGGTGGAAAACGCGTTTCATCAGGTGGATGCCCGTTACGGCCAGCTGGATATTCTGATCAACTGTGCGGGATATGTGATGTTACAGCCAGTGCTGGAAACCGAGTTTGCTGAGTGGCAGAAGCAGATTGCCGTCAATCTCACCGGGCCATTCCTCTGCGCCCAGGCGGCGGCGAAACGCATGATTCACGGCGGTAACGGCGGCAAAATTATTAATATCGCCTCACAGGCCGCGTCGATTGTGATCGATAACCATGTTGCCTATACCTCCGCCAAAGCCGGATTGCTGGGTATGACCAAAGTGATGGCGAAGGAGTTCGCCCCGCACAAAATCAATGTGAACACCCTGTCGCCCACCGTGGTGCTGACGCCGATGGGCGAAAAAGCCTGGCGCGGCGAGAAAGGGGAAGCGATGAAGAAACTGATCCCGCTCGGGCGTTTTGCCTATACGGATGAAATAGCCGCCGCCGTGCTGTTTTTCGCCAGCAACGGCAGCGACATGATCACTGGCGCCGATCTGATGATCGATGGCGGTTTTACTATCTGGTAATCACCGCGCTGACGCCGGGGAAACCCCTGTCTGTACCCACATATAACAAGATAACTCAGAGAGAGCATCATTATGAAAACACGTTTAACGCTGTTAGCTGTTGCCGCCGCCTGTAGTTTTTCCACGGCAGGCTTCGCGGCCGAAAAAGGCACCATTATGATCCTGGTTAACTCGCTGGATAACCCTTATTACGCTTCCGAAGCCAAAGGCGCCAACCTGAAAGCGCAGGCGCTGGGGTACAAGACCACGGTGCTGTCCCACGGCGAAGATGTGAAGAAGCAGAGTGAATTGATCGATGCCGCTATTGGTAAGAAAGTGCAGGGCATCGTGCTCGATAACGCCGACTCCACCGCCAGCGTAGCGGCGATTAAAAAGGCCAAAGATGCCGGTATTCCGGTGGTACTGATTAACCGTGAAATACCGGTGGATGACGTCGCGCTGGTGCAGATCACCCACAACAACTTCCAGGCAGGTTCGGATGTTGCCAACGTGTTTGTCGAGAAAATGGCGGAGAAGGGTAAATACGCCGAACTGACCTGTAACCTTGCTGACAATAACTGTGTCACCCGCTCCAAATCGTTCCACCAGGTGCTGGATCAGTATCCTGATATGCAGAGCATTGCCCGTCAGGATGCCAAAGGCACGCTGATCGACGGTAAACGCATTATGGACAGTATTCTGCAGGCGCACCCGGATGTGAAAGGGGTGATTTGCGGTAATGGCCCGGTGGCGCTGGGGGCGATTGCCGCACTGAAAGCCGCAGGACGTAATGACGTTATCGTGGTGGGGATCGATGGCAGTAACGATGAGCGTGATGCAGTGAAAGCGGGCAGTCTGAAAGCAACGGTAATGCTGCAGGCGCAGGCCATCGCGGCGCAGGGTGTGACGGATCTCGATAACTATATCCAGAAAGGCGCGAAGCCGGAAAAACAGCGCGTGATGTTCCGCGGCATTCTGATCACGCCGGATAACGCCAGCGGCGTTCAGGATTTCAACTTTAAATCTTAACCCGCAGGACGCTGCCGTTGTCGCGCCCGCATTGCGGGCGCAAGGAGAGAATGATGTCCCGAACTGCCTGGCTGACGATTGCCGCCCTGGCCTTAACCGGCTGCCGTATCGTGTCCCAGCAGGAGCTGGCTGATTTAAAGAATCCGCCCAATCCTCATCTGACAAATATCGACCAGCTGTACCAGCAAAAAATAGTGCCGCAGCTGACGGCGGAGGCAAAACCGCTGGATGAGCTGATGAAAAGCCTGGCGGCCGCAAAAGATTTTGACAGCGCCTGTCAGCAGCTGGGGTATCGCGCCCAGCCGGAAAACCCCTGTGTCTTTACCGTGCAGCTAAAAGGCCAGGTTACTGGCGGATTCAAGTTCGAAGTGCAACGCTAAGCCGCCTGTCTTAACTCTGCAAAGACCACTGAAGGCTGCCGGAAC